>NZ_JBFRIY010000027.1:0-24191 GCF_041468565.1 Shewanella sp. 10N.286.54.B9 | reverse complement strand
GGAAATAAACAGATCAAGATGGGGGAATTTACTTCCAAGAGTACGCTAACTTATCGTTCTTTCGCCTGAAATCCCGATGAAATGAAGTCTACAGAACTTGTCTTAAACAAATCTTAAGATAATCGATTGCTGTAGCTTCTTACTCATTTTCTGGTGAAATAAGCTGTAAGCGCTTATCCATTAAGTCTTTCACTAATGGCGTGAGGATAAGCTCCATGGCAAGTGACATCTTGCCTCCTGGTACGACTAGTGTGTTTATACGAGACATGAATGAGCCTTGGATCATGCGTAGGTAATAAGGGAAATCGACATTCTTGATGCCTCGAAAGCGGATCACAACAAAGCTTTCATCCAAACTGGGAATACTTTTGGCACTAAAAGGGTTTGAGGTATCAACAGTCGGTACGCGCTGAAAATTAATGTGAGTTCGGGAAAATTGTGGCGTCATATGGTTGATATAATCGTCCATACTGCGCACTATCGAATCCATCACTTTTTCGCGGCTATGGCCTCTATCTGAAGTGTCACGAATGATCTTTTGGATCCACTCTAAATTGACAATGGGCACCATGCCTATCAGCAGGTCAACGTGCTGTGCGACATCACAGTCATCAGTGACGACACCGCCATGTAAGCCTTCGTAGTAAAGCATTTCAGTATTTTCAGGCAGTGGATGCCATTGAGTAAAGGTTCCTGGCATTTGGTTAAAAGGCACGGCTTCATCAAAGGTGTGCAGGTAAGCGCGTGTTTCTCCTTGCCCAGTGCTGCCATAATCACTAAAACATTGCTCAAGACGCTGGAAATCATTGGCTTCAGGGCCAAAATAACTGATATTTCTATTTTCAGTTTTTTCTTTACGGATCATCACTGCCATTTCAGGACGGGTGAAATGGTGGAAGCTATCGCCCTCAACAATGGCTGCATTAATCCCCAGCTGCCTAAAGATATGGTTGAATGCTGTGGTTGTTGTCGTCGTACCTGCACCGGATGAACCTGTTACAGCAATAATCGGATGTTTCGCTGACATTTTTTTACCTAAAATAGAGACAGTTAAATATCACCTGTAGACAGCCAAATATGGCTAACGGTATTGATTCTGCAATAAACCAGATTATTTAAAAACTGTGTGTGAATTTATATACCCATTCTATTTCAAAGTGCCTATTCCAGACACTCCATTGGGTGGGTTTAAAAGCGATGTTAATTGTGTCACTGGACTAGACAATAGACTCGCTATTGCACTGCGTCTAGAGCTTTGTTTTAGTCACTTTTAATTCCCACTGAAATAGCAAATATTGAAGTCGAATGGGTATAGTTATACGTATTCGTAACACTTAGGTCAATCTTGAGCTGAGTCCACGGAGACAATATCCTCTTTGCGTCTTATGGCGATAGACTCTTCCTCTTCACTAAACTCGACCACTAATTCCCCGCGAGAAAGTGCACTGCGGCAATGCGCTATTGCTGATTGCAAGCTGTCTTCGCCAGTGCTTGCAAAACTGCCATCTTCGAGTTGACCAATGAGAAACTCTTTGATGAGGTTCTCGAGGGTTTCTGCAGGTAATTGGTTCAGTGCTTCGTATGGAACTAGCATCAATGATTTCCAGATTTATCAATGTGAGAGGTTAAAAATGACAAGATTCTTTTTTCAATATAGTAGCGCGGCCGCCAAGGTGAACCACCTTCGATAAATCCAACGTGTCCGCCATTATCATGCAGTTCGTATTCAACTTGCTCTGCTAATTGTTCATCAGTAGGGATGACCGCGTGAGTCATAAACGGGTCGTCTTTAGCGTGAATGACTAAAGTTGGCTTTTGGATTTGACTCAAATAAGGCATACCACTAGCTCTATGGTAGTAGTCATCAACATCGTTAAAGCCATGCAGCGGTGCTGTGATTTTGTCATCAAAAGCGTAAAAAGTGGTGAGTTGCTCAATCTCGGCCTTGCCAATGGGCATGAGTGGCTGCAATGCAGGTGTAGCGACTTTACCAAGCATTTTTTCTTGCAACTGCTTTATTAAATAGCTCTGATATACTTTGGAGAAGCCTTTTTCGAGTCTTTTAGCACACGCGGCTAGATGCAGTGGTGCAGATACTGCTACAGCCCGTTCTAGTAAGCTTTTTTGTTGCAGCTCACCTTGATACTTGACCAATACATTGCCGCCAAGGCTATAGCCGACAGCAAGTAACGGCGAGTCTGGATATCGTTGTTTCAGTTGAATCAAGGTTTGCTGAATGTCTTGAGTATCACCGCTATGATAGCCTCTGACGAGTCGATTAAGCTCTCCAGAGCAGCTCCGGTGGTGATGGACAACGGCGCATAACTGTTGTGCTTTACAAGCAGCCAAAATCCGACGCGCATAATGGGAACTAGAGCTTCCCTCCAACCCGTGAACAATAATAACAATTGCTTGATTGGATTTAGGTTTACCCTGCCAATCAAGATCTATGAAATCGCCGTCAGAAAGTTCTAACCTTTCCCTCTCCAACTGTGGTCTGTCCACTTTAGTGAGTACGGGTAAAATCGTTTGAATGTGGGGGTTTCTAGCCCACCAGGGCGGTGAGAATTTTTGTCTTATCATAATTGGCTATTGCTGAAAATTAAAACGTGTGTTTAATTGTTGTTATGCCAAGAGTGTAACACAGATTGGAAACCGCTATTAGAATCGCTCATACCTAAGGCTTTTACTTGGGGGGAAGTGATAAAAGTGTTTGTTGAATAGCAACTGGAAAGCAGCTTTATCTCAATCAATATTGAGACCAAAATAACAATAAGAGGACAAGATGGAGCGACGCACTTTTATCACTACCGCATTAGCGGGCACTGCTTGCTTAGCTTTGGGCGTTAATTATTGCTCAAGTGATCAGTTGAGTAGTAACGCTAAACTTGATGACAAACATCGACTGTTATTTAGCGTGCTATTGCCGGTTTTTCTCGACGGGGCATTACCTGATGTGCCTGCATTAAAAAGAGACGCTGAAAATCGCACTTTAGATGCCATTGAACACACTATATCTATACTGCCCAAAGAGAGCCAACTTGAGCTAGAACAGCTATTAGAGCTACTCGAAGGCAGGCTTGGGCTACTTATTTTAACTGGCAGTATGACCCCACTGATGATGCGTAATAGTGCGGAGTTAATCGATATGCTGCAAAATTGGCGCACTAGCTTTATGGAGATGATGGTGACAGCTTACCAAGGCTTAAGAGAATTGGTGATGGCAAGTTACTATTCGGCACCAGAACATTGGAGTCGGTTGCATTACGCCAAGCCTAACTTCCTAGAGGAGATGAAATAATGCCATTGGTTAATCATATCGGATTTAGGGGGTAGTTCGTGGCGATTGAAGATCCTATTGTTACAGGGCTTAATTCGGGCTGGGCGCATATTAATGCTGGGCAGCTAACAGAAAATCAAACACTAGAAGCCGATGTTGTTATTGTTGGTAGTGGTGCTGGAGGAGGAACGGCGGCCGAGATCCTAACAAAGGCGGGTTTGTCAGTGATTATTGTTGAAGGTGGACCGTTAAAATCATCAAAAGACTTTGTGATGGAAGAGCGTCGTGCCTATCCCGATCTTTATCAGCAGGCTGCTGGCATGAAGACAACAGATAAGGCGATTGGCATTTTTCAAGGACGTGCCGTAGGCGGTTCCACAACAGTTAACTGGACCACATCGATTCGCACTCCTGAGCCCGCTTTAGCCTATTGGGCGTCGGATAAATCGGTGCAGGGATTATCAAAAGCAGAGTTAACTCCTTGGTTTGAGCAAATGGAGCAGAGACTGAATATCAGTGAGTGGTCGTTCGATCCTAATCGTAATAATGCCGCGTTGAAAGAGGGCTGCGAGCAGTTAGGTTGGGATTACACTGTTATTAAACGCAATGTTAAAGGCTGTTGGAATACTGGTTATTGCGGTATGGGGTGTCCAGTTAACGCTAAGCAGTCCATGTTAGTCACAACCATACCTGCAGCACTTGAAGGCGGGGCGACGTTAGTCAGCCAAGCGAAAGTGATGAAACTTGAGCATCATAAAGACAAAATATATGCATTAAAAGCCCAAGCTGTAGACGGCAACATGCGACCACTGGCTGTAGAGGTAGTTTTTAAGGCGAAGCACTACATTTTGGCTGCTGGCGCTATCCATACACCGACAATTATGCTGCGTTCTAAGTTACCTGATCCCTATGAGATCATTGGTAAGCGAACCTTCCTCCACCCGACGTTACTCAGTGGAGCGATGTTTACCGATCCTATTAATGGTCATAGCGGAGCACCGCAATCAATTTATTCCGATGAGTTTGTTTGGAAAAACGGTGCTGATGGTGAGTTAGGTTACAAACTTGAAGTGCCACCCATTCATCCGATTCTGATCGCGTCAAAAACTATCGGTTATGGTAAGAGCCATGCAGAGTTGATGGCAAATTTTAATCAACTCCAAGTGACCATCGCACTCGTTCGAGATGGTTACCATGAAAATAGCCCTGGCGGTGAGGTTAAGTTAACCGAGCATGGTAGTACATTGGATTACCCATTAACTGACGCATTTTGGCGAGCAGCAAGACGCGCCTATGCCAGTATGGCGGAGCTACAATTTGCAGCGGGCGCGAATAAAGTGCTGCCGATTAGCGAAGGTATGCCCTATTTAGGTAATTGGTCAGAGGCAAAAAAAGCCATCGCCGAGATGGAACTTGCACCGTTGAAAACGGTTGTTGCTTCAGCTCACGTGATGGGAGGATGCCCGTTAGGGGAAGATCCTAAGATGTCGATGGTTAACAGTTATGGCGAGTCGCATTATTTTGAGAACTTGTCAGTGATGGACGGCTCTATTTTCCCTACCAGTTTAGGTGCCAACCCTCAGTTGTCGATATATGGGATAACAGCACGTAATGCCACAAGACTGGCAGAAAAGCTCACAAGTTAAATTGAGCTCATGCTAAAGCATTAAAAAAGCCCAGTGTTATCACTGGGCTTTTTTATCGGTATAAATTTGCTTTAGCAATTATAACGGCGCTTTTAGACCATTATTGATAGCGCTAATATCATCTTCGTTCAACGTACCAGCAGCTTGCTTAAGTGCAATGATTGAGTTGATGTAGCCATAACGCGCATCAGACAATTTACGTTTTGAATCGTAAAGGTCACGTGTACGGTTCAGTACGTCAACAATTGTACGAGTACCCACTTCAAAACCTGCTTGAGTTGCTTTCAAAGCACTCTCAGATGAAATCACCGACTGCTCATAAGCTCGGATTGAACTGATTGAAGCACCTACGTTGTTAAAGTTATTACGTACATCTTTAACCACTTTACGGTGTGTCTGTTCAAGTTTTTCACTTGCTTCAACATATTGATATTGAGCTTGGTTAACTTGAGAAGTGACTTTGAAACCTTCAAAAATAGGGATGCTCAAGGTCACACCTAATGTGCCATTATCAAAGTCAGGCGTATTAACACCACCTGTTTCTTGCTCGATACCTTTTCTGTAGCCAGCATCTAAGCTCAATGAAGGCATATGACCCGCTTTATAAAGCGTAATTGTCTCTTCGGCGATATCTTTACCAATACGCGTTGTCATTAGGTCAACGTTATTTGTTTCTGCCATCTTAATCCAGTCAGTCGACATAGCGGGTGCTACCGGCGATGCTGAAAAACGGTTAGTGTCGAGAATGTTAATGCTCTTGTGATCGATACCGGTGATTTCACGTAATGCTTCATAGCTGTTAGCTAGGGTGTTTTCAGCAAGGATCTCTGTGGCATTTGCAAGGTCATACTGAGCTTGAGCTTCATGCACGTCAGTAATAGCGGTAAGACCAACGGCAAAACGTTGTTTTGTCTGCTCGAGCTGACGCTCAATAGCGCGTTTCTCTGAACCTTGGAATTCGTAATTATCTTTGGCTGTTAATACATCAAAATAAGCGGTTGTTACGCGAATAATTAGGCTTTGCAGCGACGATGCGTATGCAGAGTCTGCTTGTGATGCCGCTTTTTCTGCCAAGCTAAGTCCAACCCATGCGCTGTGGTCATAGATGACTTGTTTAAGCGAGACGCCACCGACGATGCCACTGGAATCTGCAGTTGGATCGTTCCAAGCTTTATCATAACCAATGTTGGCACTGATTGTTGGTAACAGTGGTGCACGCTGCTCCTGGATCTGCTCGTAAAGCGCATCACGTTGAGCTTTAGCTTGCAGCGCAACTGGATCACTGGTTAATGCTTGTTGGTATATCTGTAGAAGGTCGTCGGCATGGGCAACTTGCGCTGAGACTGCTAGCGTCAGTGCGGCACATAGAGAACGGATCTTGAATTTCATTTGCTGTCCTTTTTAGACAAAATTCTCCATTGAGGAGCGAATTTAACTTTGTTTTGTTTAGTTATGCCTAGCTTTTATCTTAAAAGTTAGGCGGTTTGCGCTTCCCGACGCTTCCCAATACATCTAAACTTAGTGCATTAGATAGTAAAAACCTACAATTCCTAAGTCAACTAGGAAGTGTAACAGTTTTTTATCGCAATAATCAGATCTGCCTTTATCTTAGTATTAATAATTTTATTTTGCCTCGCTTTGGCATAAACACTTTGATAAATAAGTAGCTTTAGGAGAATAAATGAACAGTACATTTAGCCATGACGATGTAGAGTTACTCGGTAAGAAAACGCTATATAAAGGTTTCTTCAAGATGGAAGAATACCGCTTTAAGCACCGATTATTCGATGGCGGTTGGAGCGAAGTCGTCACCAGAGAAGTGTTTGAAAGAGGCCATGCAGTGGTAGTGCTACCTTATGATCCGGTTCTCGACAAAGTCGTACTTATTGAACAGATCCGCATTCCGGTGTTAGAAAGCGCTGTTACGCCGTGGTTGTTTGAACTCGTGGCAGGGATGATAGATCCTGGCCAAACATCGCATAACGTTGCCGTTAAGGAGCTTAAAGAGGAAACGGGTTTAGCGGCTATGAGTGTCACTAAAGTGAATCAGTTTTTTTCAAGCCCAGGTGGAACCAGTGAGCGTTTTGATTTCTATTGGGCTGCTGTCGATTCCACAAGCGCTACTGGTCACTACGGCTTAGCCGTGGAGCATGAAGATATAAAAGTGCATGTCGTTGATAGAGAATTAGCTTACAAAATGACGAGTAATGGCCGTATTGATAATGCTTCTACGGTAATTGGTTTACAATGGCTGCAGCTTAACTACCGAGATTTGATTCATAGTCATTGTGAAAAATGATCATGAATACCTGATTTAGAGAAACTTTGGAATAATATCGTGTCAAAAGTAACCTATGCTGGCAAATCTAAATATCAGCCAAATGTCAGCCAGTTTTTGGCTGTTTGTTCGAGAAACTACATGCATATTCAGCGCTGGCTCACCCAAGAGCCTAGTGAAGGAACAAATTGGCAGGTTGATGGCGAGTTTGGCAGGTTGAATGTTCGCCTATTGGAAAATACCAAATATACCCAATTGGTAGAGATTTCTAGGTGCGTTGGAGAACATGCCTTGGTGTCAACACCAAAAGTCTCGGTACGCATTTACCATGACGCTAAATTAGCAGAAGTGTTAACTAGCCAACAGATTTACCAATTAAGTCCAGTGTATGATTATCCAAATATGCATATGCATCATCGTGATGAAAAGTATCAAGTGAATGCGTTTCTTGAAGAGTTATTGAGAATAGATAACTTGACTAAATTTATTTGTGAATCTGATATTTAGGTAATTACTTTGCTAAAAGAGGCTATCTCTTATTCAATTTCTGAATCAGAAAGTGTGAGAATGGTGCAAGTCACAGACCCTCACCTTTTTGCTGATCCTGAAGCCCAACTGCTAGGTGTGAATACGGCTCAAAGCTTAAACGCGGTGCTAAATACCATTGCAGCTGTTGATTACCCTGCCCACTTTATGCTGGCAACAGGGGATATTAGTCAGGACTATTCTAATGAGTCATATCACAAATTTGTTGACGCGATCGCGCCGCTGAAAATCCCTTGCCATTATTTACCCGGTAATCACGACGACCCACGCATTATGAATCTTCATATGCAGGGGGAGAATGTGCATGGCCAAAAAAGAGTGCTTGCGGGTAATTGGCAAATTATCATGTTGGACTCTACCGTTAGAGGTCGCCCTGGCGGGCATATGTCTGATGCTGAGCTTAAACTGATTGACAGAGCAATTGATGCAGAGCCGAACCGCCACACTCTATTAGTCATGCATCATAATCCTGTTCTGGCTGGTTGTGCTTGGCTAGATCAACACTGTATGGACAATGGTAGTGACTTTATTCAGCAAGTTTCACGCTATCGACAAGTTAAAGGGCTACTTTGGGGACACATTCATCAAAGTGTTGATACCGTTCACCTTGGGCCTAATGGGCCGGTGAAGTTAATGGCGACGCCATCAACCTGTATTCAATTTAAGCCCAAGTCACCTTATTTTGCCTTAGATGCATTACAACCGGGTTACCGTTTGCTGGAGCTTAAATCTGATGGTAGCATCCTTACTAACGTGTATCGGGTACCGGGTGAAAATTTTTCACCTGACAACGAAGCTGGCGGTTATTAAGCAAAGTTAAAACCGCAGCGTGAGGAACTATGCTGCTTTATATCCATGGATTTAATAGTTCACCCCTGTCGGATAAGGGACTTATTACTGCAAGTTTTATCCAACAAAATTATCCCGATTTAGATTTCCGGCAACCACAATTGCCGAGTGAACCACTCGCTGCAATGGCATTGCTGACTGATATTGTCGAACAGGCTAATGCCACTGGAGAGTCGATAAGCTATATTGGTTCTTCATTAGGTGGCTACTTTGCCAGTTATTTGGCTGAAAAGTACGGCGGACGCGCAGTTTTAATTAATCCTGCCGTAAAACCCTTCGAACTGTTTGATGAATTCATCGGCACTCAGTACAATCCCTATACCAACGAAACCTATCAGGTTTTAGCCAAGCACAAACAGGATGTTGCCCAGTTCGATACTGCAGCAATTATGAATCCTGATCGCTTCTTTGTTTTGTTACAAACAGGCGATGAAGTACTCGACTATAAACAGGCTGTGCAGAAATATCATTGTTGTCAGTTGCTGATCGAGCCTGGCGGTGATCATAGTTTTATAGGCTATGAAAGCCAGCTGTCTGCCATTTGTGAATACCTGTTTTCTTGACAAATAGACCCGTAGGGCCGCAACATGGCCTGAATAACAAAAAAAAATGTGTGCTATGACAAATCAATACACCTCAGATGCTATTGAAGTCCTAAACGGACTTGACCCTGTAAAACGTCGCCCAGGTATGTATACCGATACCTCGCGCCCAAACCATTTAGGACAGGAAGTCATAGATAATAGTGTTGATGAAGCACTTGCTGGGCATGCCAGTCGAATCGACGTGATCTTGCATGCCGATAACTCTCTTGAAGTGACCGATGATGGCCGTGGTATGCCTGTCGACATACATCCTGAAGAGGGGATCCCCGGTGTCGAACTTATTCTGACTAAATTACATGCTGGTGGTAAGTTTTCCAATAAAAACTACCAATTCTCTGGCGGTCTTCATGGGGTTGGTATTTCAGTTGTTAACGCCCTTTCTAGTCGAGTTGAAATTACCGTAAGACGTAATGCTGAAGTTTATGATATGGCTTTTGAGCACGGTGAAAAGGTCGAAGATCTCCGTGTAACTGGCACATGTGGCAGACGAAATACTGGTACTCGAGTTCATTTCTGGCCAGACGCAAGCTATTTTGATTCTGGCAACTTCTCTATAACCAAGCTGAGTTACTTGCTGAAGGCCAAGGCGGTATTATGCCCAGGCTTGCGGATCAAGTTTGTAAACAAGCAAACGAATGAAACTCAAGAGTGGTTTTATGAAAGTGGTTTAGAGGACTATTTAAAATCATCAATTGACGGCGTACCTATGCTGCCTGAAGTGCCGTTTGTTGGTAATTTCAAGGGGAACCTTGAAGCCGCTGATTGGGCCATTACTTGGCTGCCAGAAGGTGGCGACTACCTAAATGAGAGCTACGTAAACCTCATTCCAACTCCGCTGGGTGGAACCCATGTCAATGGCTTTAGGCAAGGTTTGCTGGAGTCTATGCGTGAGTTTTGTGAGTTTAGAAACCTAGTACCTCGGGGTATAAAGTTAACCCCTGAAGATATTTGGGATCGCTGTACTTTTATTCTTTCGATAAAAATGCAAGATCCACAGTTTGCGGGACAAACTAAAGAGAAGTTATCGAGTCGACAATGTGCAGCGTTTGTATCTGGCATTGTGCGTGACGCTTTTAGTTTGTGGCTAAATACCAATACAGAGCAAGCTGAAGCTTTGGCGGATATGTGCATCAATAACGCACAGAAACGTTTGAAAGCGGCTAAGAAGGTTGCGCGTAAACGTATTACCTCTGGGCCAGCTTTGCCGGGTAAATTAACCGATTGCAGTGGTCAAGACCCTATGCGTGGCGAGCTGTTTTTGGTCGAGGGCGATTCTGCGGGCGGTAGTGCCAAGCAAGCGCGTGACAGAGAGTTTCAAGCAATTATGCCGCTGCGTGGTAAGATCCTTAACACTTGGGAAGTGGACGCAAGCCAAGTGTTAGCATCGCAAGAAGTACACGATATTTCGGTTGCGATAGGTTGCGATCCAGATAGCAGTGATATTTCAGAGCTAAGATATGGAAAAATCTGCATTCTGGCGGATGCTGACTCCGATGGACTGCATATTGCCACTTTGCTTTGTGCACTCTTTATGAAACATTACCGAGTGCTTGTTGAAGAGGGGCATATCTACGTAGCAATGCCACCTTTATTCAGAATCGATATCGGTAAAGAAGTTTTTTATGCGCTTGATGAAGCTGAGCGAGATGGAATTCTTGACCGGATCGCTGCTGAAAAACGCAAAGGCAAAGTGCAGGTAACACGATTTAAGGGATTGGGTGAAATGAATCCTCTGCAACTACGTGAGACCACAATGGATCCTAACACGCGCCGATTAGTTCAACTTACCATTGATGATGCCGATGATACATTAGCATTGATGGATATGCTGTTAGCAAAGAAACGTTCTAGCGATAGAAAAATATGGCTAGAAACAAAAGGCGATCTAGCACAAATATAGATCGACCATTTACCCCAATAGAGCACTAAATAAAAGAATAATAATGACGTTTGAAAATTACCCCAGGCGAATATTTGCCTATATCTCAGTGATGTTCGCTCAAGTTATTTTAGGCTCCGTAGCGTTTGCTGCTGAGCCTGTAATGATCACAGTTTCTAAAGGCTTTGGGTTAACACTGTTTGCCTCTGACTTAGGTGATGCAAAGCAGTTAGCGCTAGGTACTAATGGCACGCTGTTTGTTGGATCTCATAAAGAGGGGATTATCACTGCATTGGTTGATTCTGACCAAGATGGCAGAGTCGACAAGCGCTATATCATTGCCAAAGGTCTAAACTACCCAGAAGCGATAGCTTTTCATGATGGTGCACTTTATGTCGCAGAAGATGAACGCATATTAAGGTTTGTTGAGATTGAATCTCGTCTGAGGAGACCCGGCCGACCGAAAGAGGTTTATGACCGCTTACCAGGCAATACTAAGAAGAGTCGCCGTGCAATGCATTTTGGCCCCGATGGTAGGCTCTATATTGCCATTGGCGCTCCATGTAATGTATGTGAACCTGAAGATCCGTTTGGCAGTATCATCGCTATTGATGTTGAGAGCGGTGAGAGTGAGCAAATTGTCAGCGGTGTTCGCCGAGTCGGGGCGTTTGATTGGTCAGTAACAGACAAAGAGCTATGGTTTTCTGAGCTGGGTCGCAATTGGATGGGTGATAACTTACCGCCGGATGAGATCAATAAGGTTGAAACGGTCGGTAGCCACTATGGATTTCCCTACATCCATGCAACTGATGTTATCGAACCCGCTTATGATAAACCTGAAAATCTAAAGGTTGTAGCACCTCAGTTTGAGTTACCGGCTCATGTTTCACCTCTGGGGCTACATTTTTATCGTGGCGAGCAATTCCCCGAGCGCTATCATAACCAAATGTTTATTGCCGAGAATGGTTCTTGGAACCGCTCAAGTAAAGTTGGGTATCAAGTAGTGATGCTTGAAATTGAGAATGAAAAGGTTGTCAAACGCAGTACTGTCGTCAGCTTTTTAGATGGTGAATTTCCGGTTGCCAGACCCTATTCATTGATCACCGCCCCTGATGGTGGCATGTATATTTCGGATGATTTGAAAGGCAATGTTTACCGTTTATTTTACAAAAATGCACCAAAAAATCAGTCACAGGATAATGATTAATGAGTGATGCGATAGATTTAAGCTTAGACGGCGTAGAGCAAATGCCAATGCGCCGCTTCACGGAAGAGGCATATCTTAATTATTCCATGTACGTCATCATGGACCGTGCTTTGCCACATATTGGTGACGGGCTTAAACCTGTTCAAAGACGTATTATTTATGCGATGAGTGAGTTGGGTTTGTCAGCCCAATCGAAGCATAAAAAATCGGCTCGTACAGTTGGTGATGTGTTGGGTAAATACCATCCTCACGGTGACAGCGCTTGTTATGAAGCAATGGTGCTTATGGCACAACCATTTTCCTACCGTTACCCGTTAGTCGACGGCCAAGGCAACTGGGGGGCGCCGGATGACCCTAAGTCATTTGCAGCAATGCGATATACAGAAGCTAGGCTATCCAAATTTTCTGAAGTGCTACTGAGTGAGTTAGGTCAAGGTACCGTCGATTGGGGAGTGAACTTTGATGGTACGATGAAAGAGCCATTGGTATTACCAGCAAGATTGCCTCATATCCTGCTCAATGGTATTACAGGGATTGCGGTAGGCATGGCAACGGATGTACCGCCACACAATGCTAAAGAGCTTGTGGGGGCCTGTATTGAGCTGCTCGATAACCCAAAGGCAGACTTGCCACGGTTAATGGAGTTTGTTCCTGGACCTGACTACCCAACAGAAGCTGAAATTATTACGCCGTCAGCAGATATTGCCAAAATTTATCAAACCGGTCGTGGTTCTATTAAAGCGCGAGCGGTTTACACTGTTGAAAATGGTGAGGTGGTGATTACCGCACTGCCGCATCAAGCCAGTAGCGGTAAAATTTTAGAGCAGATCGCGGCGCAAATGCAGGCTAAAAAGTTACCCATGGTAACCGACTTACGTGATGAGTCTGATCATGAAAGTCCGGTGCGTATGGTGATAGTCCCTCGCTCAAATCGTGTTGATTGCGACCAGATGATGGCGCATTTATTTGCTACAACTGATTTAGAAAAAAGCTATCGAGTTAACCTAAACGTATTAGGGCTTAATGGTCGTCCGCAGGTTAAAGGTCTACGTGAACTGTTAACTGAATGGCTTGTTTTCCGTATGACTACGGTTAAGCGTCGTTTAGAGTTTAGGTTAGATAAGATATTAGCTCGATTGCACATCCTCGATGCATTGATGATTGCATTTTTAAATATCGATGAAGTCATTGAGATTATTCGCTTTCACGATGAGCCTAAAGCGGAGTTAATGACTCGGTTTGAACTGTCTGACAAGCAAGCGGATGCGATTTTAGACTTGAAACTTCGACACTTAGCCAAGTTAGAAGAGTTTAAAATCAAGTCTGAGCAAAGTGAGTTAGAAGCCGAGCGAGATAAGTTACAGTTATTGCTAAGCTCTGAGCGTCGAATGAAGACGTTGATTAAGAAAGAGTTGATCAAAGATGGTGAAGATTACGGTGATGATCGCCGCTCACCCCTTGTGGTGCGTGGTGAGTCAAAAGCATTAACAGAGCAAGAGTTAGTGCCAGCTGAATCCGTCACTGTTGTTTTGTCTGAAAAGGGCTGGGTAAGGTGCGCTAAGGGCCATGAGGTTGATGGTAAGAGCTTATCTTATAAAGCGGGTGATGAGTTCTTATGCTCCGCTCCAGGGCGCAGCAATCAGCCTAGTGTGTTTATTGATACCTCCGGTAGGGCGTTTGCAACTGAGACTCATACACTTCCATCAGCGCGCTCTCAAGGGGAGCCGATAACGACTCGTTTCAATTTGGCACCTGGCGCGACGATGGAGCATGTAATACTTGCTGATGAAAGTCAGTGCTACATATTGGCATCCGATGCGGGCTACGGCTTTATTGCTGCAAATAAAGATATGATATCGCGCAATAAGGCGGGTAAAGCACTACTAAGCTTGCCTGCAAATGCCAAAGTGTTACAGCCACAAAGAGTGGATAAATCGAAAGCTCAGTCAATCTTAGCCATTACCAACGAAGGCAGAATGCTACTGTTTTCCTTAGATGCATTGCCGCAGCTTACGAAAGGTAAGGGTAACAAGATTATCGGTATACCGACCGAGCGAGCTAAGAATCGCGAAGAGTTGCTAATCCACCTCAATGTTATCCCTGAAGACATGCCTGTCACTCTGTGGGCGGGTAAGCGTAAGCTAACGTTAAAGCCAAGTGATCTAGAGCATTATCGAGGAGAGCGAGGCCGCAGAGGAGCTAAACTGCCACGAGGGTTGCAGCGTGTTGATAGTGTAGAGCTCGGAGATGGAGAGCCTTCAATTTAACTGGTAGAGACAACCGACATAAAAAAAGCAGCCAATTGGCTGCTTTTTTTATGTCGGTTGTTAGCGTTGCTAAACGCTACGCAACTTCATAAAAATTTGGTTCGATATCGACTTGTCTCTGGATAATTTGGCTGGCCATCTTTACGCATTTGCCACACTGGTCACCCACGCCTAATCGCTTTTTGACATCAGCCAATGAAGCATCGCCTTGGCTAACCGCTTCTTTAATCTGAGTATCTGTAATCGCATGACAAAGACAAACGTACATAAATAATGATCCAACTATCGAATATGCACGAAGTATAAATGAAAACGATTCTCAATGCTAATAACTGATGAGAATAGTTATCAATCATTCGATAGCTTGGTAGTTATTAAAAACATTGCGGATGATCACAACCAAGCACCCGTGTGGGCACTTGGTCATGTTTTGCGTCGTAAAAGCTATTTCTTGATTGTTTAAAGTCGGCCTAGTAACCGCGTTCAAAATGAACCCGATGGGCTAACTCCTCGCCTTTTATCCACTTATGGTAGTTTTCAGAGAAGATCTCTGCGACCTGCTCAGGAAAGCTAGGTGCTGCAATATGTGGGGTAATGACAACATTGTCTAATGACCAAATAGGGTGTTCTTCTGGCAATGGCTCCTGATTAAACACATCAAGTATTGCTTGCTGTTGTTGATTCTGAATTAACTGGATATAGAGTGAATCAAGGTCGAGCACGTCACCTCGGCCTAAGTTAAACAGCACCACTTCTTTTTTTAGCAGAGATAAGGTTTGTTGGTTCAGAGCACCGCGCGTCTCTGGAGTACTCGGTAAAATACTCGCAACCGCATCAGCTCTTGGTAGATGGCGAGTTAAGTTGGCTAAAGTGTCGACTTCATCAAAACCTTTAGTCGGTTTTGCACCGCGATTAATACCAATGACATGCATGCCGAAATGTTTAGCCGTTTGTGCGATATGTTTGGCAATAGAGCCTGTGCCTAAAAGGAGTAGATTTTGCCCTTGTAAAGTCTTATAGCTACCAGGTAGCCATACTTTTTGAGCTTGTTGAGTCTTATAGCGACCATGTTCACGCTGATAAGCGAGTAGATAGCCAAATAGGTACTCGCTCATTAATGGGCCAAAGATCCCCCGCACATTGGTGAGCTCATAATCTCGTCGTTGCCTAGGTTTAACTAATGCGTCAACACCTGCAAAAGTTGATTGCATCCACTTTAAATTTGTCGCGTGAGGCAGTATTGGTGCGGCAAGGCTCGGTTCTGCGAGCCAAATGTCAGCGTTAAATATATTTTGTGGATTATCATCCAAAATACTTACATTTGGCAGGTGGCAAGAAGTCAGAAGCTGACGGTATTTTTCATTTTCTCTGGTGAGCAATAGTAACTTGTGTCCCATGCTGACTCCCTTTATCCTAGCTCTATATCATTAAATTAGAGTACGTTTATGTCGAAGTTGATTGAATTCCTGAGCTACTTAGGTTCGTTTATCTATCCCTGGCTAACAGAAGCTTCAACGGCAATAGTTGCTTGTGCGCTGATTGTATTTGGCAGCGATATTAACCGTTTTTTAAGACGTTATCTTGCCGGGCGTTCTTTCATTATTCGAACGCTGATTTTTGTTGTGGTCAACGCATTTGGTTATGGTTTAATTATAGTGAAATTAAGTCCGCTGCTAGCGCAATATATGGCACGGGTGCCATCACATTGGCTGTTTCTACTAGTTTTAGCTATTTTCTTTGCTATTGGCAGCTGGGCTCAACGTAATAAACAAGTTTAAGCCGTTAATTTCAGTGTAGATTATATTACTGTAGTTTGAGAAATCGATATGTAAAGAATGGTAACGACTGACTATGACTTACCGGCAACAGTCAGTCGTTTGCTGTACTCATATTGCTAATTGTAGCAAGCGCTTTATCTGGATAATTAGTGAAGATACCATCGACCCCACGCTTAGCTAACATCTCGATATCATCAATAAAGTCCACTGTGTAGACGTACACTTTTGCACCCCGTAAATGGGCATCTTCAATCATCTCTTGGGTGACAAAGCTGAGCCCTAAATGAATCGAGTAAGCATCTAACTCAGTAACAATTTTTGCGAGATTAAAGGGCACACCTTCAATCAGGGGGGCGACTCTTGCCATTGGATATTGTTGCTTGAAGCCATAAAGCTGACGGTGGTTAAAAGAGGAGACCAGTAGCAGATCTGGGTCATATATCTGTTCATCGATAAATTTTGCATATAGCGCAATAAAAGTTGGCAGAACTGACAGCCCTTTAAGCTCGATATTCACTTCTATATTGTGAGGTTTGAGCAGCGCTAAGACATCTATGAGTGTAGGAATTGCTTCTCCAGATACCGTTATGCTATTTAGGTAACCTGCGCTGACAGAGTCTATAAGCCCATGACCAGTACTTGTCGCTTCAAGCCTACGGTCATGAAAAACATAGAGCTCTCCTTCGACTAAATGAATATCCAGTTCAACGGCTGTGGCACCTAACTCGATAGCTTTCTCAAAAGCCTTTAAGGTATTTTCTGGGGCACTGCCACTGGCGCCGCGATGAGCAAATACTTTCATTGCTGAGTTTCTCTAATCATAGGGGATTAAGTCCGTATTAAGTTTTGCACGTCTTTGGTCTGTCCAGGCGACAAGTGAACCTCTAACTGAGGGTAGGCGAGTTCCAAATTGTTATCGCGTAATTTCTTACTGATCTGCTTATGCAGCTTATGTCTAAGCGGCCAGCGTGTGCCCATGTCTTTGGCGTAGGCTCTGACCTCAAAGTCTTGGGTATGTTGGCCAAACCCTGCAAACCATACTTCAGGTTCTGGAGTGAGGAGTGCATCATCACACTCTTGCACGGCTTGATAAAGAGCCGCCTCGACGCGCGCGGGATCGGAATCTCGAGCAACGGAAACATAGACAATAACGCGTGTAATTGGATCTGAAAGCGACCAGTTAATCAGCTGCTCAGTAATAAAGGCCTTATTGGGTACAATGATCTCTTTTCGATCCCAGTCGATAATGGTGGTGGCACGTATTTGAATTTTACTGACGGTGCCAGTCAGATCTCTAATCGTTACTGTATCGCCAATTCGAACCGGTTTTTCGAATAAGATGATGAGGCCTGAGATGAAGTTAGCAAAAATTTCTTGTAGGCCAAAACCTAAACCTACCGATAGCGCTGCGACTAACCATTGCAGCTTCGACCACTCCATCCCTAATGTTGAGAAACCACTTAATACACCAAAGAAAATCACCAAATAGCGACAGACAGTGGTCAGTGCAAAACCAGTGCCTTGGCTGAGATCTAATCGTTGCAGAATCGTTAATTCGATCAAGCCAGGTAAGTTGGTGGCGATCATCATCGAAAAGCCAACAATGATGAGCGAGAGTAAAAGCGACTTTAAAGTAATCGGTAATTGCTGCTCAATACCATTAATGGTGGTATTGCTAGACCATAAGGTAACTCCATCGAGCAAAGAGAACAATGCTGTATGAGTTTGCGTCCAAAGGCCTACAATGCTGGCCAAAAAGGCTAACAGTAAAAGCGAGCGAACCAAACCTAAAGATTGCCCAGAAATCGTCTCTAAATCGACCTCTGGCTCTTCATAGGTATCAAGTTGTTCTGGTGAATTAACTTCACCCTTTTCACGTTGAGCGAGTACTTCTGCGCGCTTTGTCTTAGCACGTTCGAAGGCAATACGGCGCCTTTCTATTAACATCCAGCGTTTTATTAACTGATAAAGCAATAAAAAGCCGAGACCAAAAATCAATGATAGCTGCAACTGCAGGAACATTTGTACGGCTGTGTAGTAGTAACCTAAGACGGCCAATACAGCACAAGCTATCGGCGTTATGATTAGCATTGCCCATAGTAGTTTTTGGATTAGTTTTCTGTTTTTATCGCCATGATGGTGCTTATTCTCACGGTTAGATATCTCTAAAATGTCCTTATAGAACCAAAATAACATTAAGCAGAAAATGATAAACGCGCCACGACCTAAACTATTTCTGACTAATGAAGTATCAATGACCTCTGCAAATGCCGCAATGCCTAAAAATGGGGTTACCATAAAGGTAAGTTGCTTAAACTTCGCTTGTCCAGCGCGAACTATGCTTCGCTGTGCTTTGAAGTGGTTAATTAGTAACCCCTTATCTAAAGCGAGCAAAAACACCAAGCGATAAAGTTGATAGAAAATGCCTACAGCCAAAATGCCCATACCGATGGCGGAAACAAAATTGATACTAGATAAATAGAAAATTACCCCTGCGAGGATAATCGGCAGCGGTTTGAGTAGGCTATAGCTCACAGAGTTAAGCAGTACATGCCAAGTATAAATAAACTTATCTTGAGTAACGTTACCTACAAATGGCAGTTCACGGCGCATTGCAGCTTTAAACTTTGGTGTGAGGATATCTTGTGCTACTAAGCTAATGACAAGTAAAATTAGCCACCAAGACCATAAACTACCCTGTTCGCTGAATGAGTTTTGCAGTTGCTTCCACGGGGCCTGTTGAATCATCCACTGCACGCTTTGGTGCAGATCTGTTAACCATAACCCACCAATTCGATTTGCATTTGGCACCCAAAATAGATGCTCATTTAGGGTGTCTCTTAAAGTAATGTATTGTTGATTAAGTTGCTCATTACTTACTCTTAAATCAGCTAACTCACTTAAATATTGGTCATAGCTTTGTAGTAATTGTTGTAGTAGCAACTCTTGTGAAACAAGCAGCTTTGCATGCAGCTGTGTTGGTTTAGGAACGTCATTAAGTTGCTGTTCATTAACTATTTGCGATTGCTCTATTTGATAGCGGGCTAGTCGGGCGTCGGCTATCTCTGATTGCACCCTATCTTGGCTTGGTGGTTTGGGTAATGCTTGTAGCATCTGCAAAAAACGTTCACCGAATGCAGAGTTGAGCTTGAGCCAACTTATTTGCTGTTGAATATTGGTGAGCTGTTTAGCTTGATCTTGGTATTGTGCCTCGGCTTGCTCTTGCTGTGTTAGTGCTTGGCTTATTTTTAGGTTAAGCGCTTTGAGTGTAGCACCATATTGTTGATTGGCCTCATTGAGGGCCTGAGCAATAGGATCGGTAGCGCTAGAATCGGGCACCAGGCTTTTGGCTATCGCGGCTTCAGTGCGTAAATGGCGTTGTAAATCTAATTGTTGGTTGATGCGCTCAATAAACTGCTCTTGCTGTAACAACTGCTCACGAACTAGCTGTAACTGTAGTTGGTTGAGATCAATCTCCTTTTGACTGCTGGCTAAGCTTGCTTCAAGGGTGGCAACACGCTGTTGGTATAGCTCTCTTTGAGTCAGTTGTAGCTCATTTACTATGTTCTGTTCATTAGATATTTTAATTTTTTTGTGTTTTTTGAGCGTTGTTCTTGCGCTGCTTAAGTCTTTCGGTAAATTATTTAATGTGCTATTTAGCTCATTGATTTTGTTACTTAAACTGGTTTCAACCTCTTTAAGTTCAGAAAGCCTTAGGTAGGCCATTGAACCTTGTTGGTTAATATCTTGCTCTGCTGAGAGCGTGATCGCTTTCTTCGCTTCTGCTATTTGCTGCAATAGGTTTGCTTTGTGTAGCTCAAAATTACTTAGCAGCGTTTTAGCATTTCTTTCGGTAAGTGCTAGCTCTTGAATTTTTGACTGCAGTAAAAGCAACTGTTGTTGTGGAGTTTTAGTTTCACTAGTTGTGGCTGGTAACCCCAACTTTTTTTCAAGAGAAGTGGGTTGGTTTGCATTGGCAATGGAGCAAAATAGACACAGGAAAACCAATAAAAAACGATGCATGATTAGGGGCTTGCATAAATCGAAAAGGACTAACTTATAGTAGCCAAGTTATCAGAATAAATAAATCGAACTATGCAGTCTTTTTAATCCGTTGTGACTTATGACTCTGTTGGGTTTCAAATAATGCCGTAGCAACAACTAAAGTCCCGCCGATAATAGTTTTAATATCGAGATCTTCACCTAAAAGCAGTAAAGCTAAAACAGCGCCATAGAAAGGTTGTAAGCAAGAGACTAAGCCAACGGTTTTAGCACTGAGCATGCGCAGTGCAGAAGTGAATAGAGCATGCGGGGCCGCAGTGAATAAAGTGCCCAGTAGTATGATTAACCACCAAACGTTTGACTCAATAGTACTGACCTCGACTGACATCCATGGCGCAAGAAAAACTACGGCAACTGCGGTTTGGTAAAGCATTGCTTGTTGGCCGCTGTATTGAGAAAAGTAGCGTTTGTGTAATAAGTTTCTGGTAGTGAAAAGCGCTGCAGAAATAACGCCGACGACGATCCCTAGAGTGACATCATTACCAAGATTCGCTTCCGGAATGAGTAAGATCACTCCGATGAGTACTAGCACTCCACTTACCACATCGGCAAGCTGAAGTTTAGATTTGGTAACCAACGGCTCAACGAGCACTGTCATTACCGGATAGGTGAAAAAGGCAATCATACCAATGGCGACGGACGATAGTTGCATTGAGGCAAAATAAGTCACCCAATGCAAACTGACTATTACACCTAGGCCGATGGCAACCAGATAATCTCTGGCAGCTTCAAGTGCAATCTTTTGCTTACTGAGCTTGACTATCAGTGCGAGTACAACCGCAGCAATAACACAGCGTAATACGGTGATATCTAATGCACTTAAGGGGATGAGCTTAGAAAACAGGGCGGTGCCACCGAAAAGCAGCACTGCTAAATGCAGTTCAACCAGCCCTGTTTTTTTATCACTTGAGTTCAATGTGAACTTAGTCTTCTATTTTGGCAAAAGCTTGACCCATACGAGTGACACTGCGAGGTTCTACACCGTCAGCAAATTCATCGAGCGCATCTTTAGCAAATAACATGACCACTGTACTGCCTAGCTTGAAGCGCCCCATCTCAGCGCCTTTTTCAAGAGTTAGCGCTTCTGGACCTTCGGTTGGGTAGTCCCAAGTAAACACATCTTTACCTGTTGGCGGGGTAACAGTTCCGGCCCATACAGTTTCAATGCTGGCAACAATAGTTGCCCCCACAAGCACCATCGCCATTGGGCCGATTTCAGTTTCGAAAATAGCAACCACACGCTCGTTACGAGCAAATAAGCCTGGTACATTTTGCGCGGTTAACGGGTTAACTGAAAAAAGTTCACCTGGTACATATGTCATTTTTGACAAGGTACCTTTAATCGGCATATGAATACGGTGGTAATCTTTAGGTGCTAGATAGATAGTCGCAAAGTCACCCTCTTCAAAACGCTTAGCATCGTCAGCTTGGTCGCCTAGTAATGCTAGAGATGAGTAGTCATGACCCTTAGCTTGAAATATACGACCGTCTTCAATAGGTCCTAACTGACTCACTGCACCATCTACTGGGTGGATGATATAATCTTTATCTTCACAAATTGGACGAATACCAGGTTTTAAAGCGCGAGTGAAGAACTGATTAAAAGTAGGGTAAGCTTCTGGTGCAGGCTGCGCCGCTTCACTCATATCAATCTTGTATTGCTTGATAAACCATTTAATTGCTGCTGTGGTGACTGAGCCCATCTCTGCAGCTGCAAGTTTGCCAACTAGACGTGAAACAAGGTGCTTTGGCATAATATACTGCAGCGCAATTTTAACTTTATCCAATTTCAAATTCCTTTCTATTTATTCTATTTCTATTCGTCTGGACCGGCTCTAAAATGACGAGCGTGTCGTTGTTCATCTAGACTGGCAATGATTTTGTGGTAGTTGTCGTATCGATCTTGGCTGATCTCTCCGGCTTCTAACGCTTCAGAAATTGAGCAGCCTGGATCATTAAGGTGTTTACAATCTCTAAACTTACAGGTACCTAAATACTCTCTAAATTCTATAAAGCATTGCCCAACTCTCTCTGCTGGTAAATGCCAAAGTGCAAATTCACGTACTCCTGGAGAGTCGATTAAATCGCCGCCAGTTGAAATGTGCAGTAGTTTAGCAGTGGTGGTTGTGTGTTGACCTAGACCTGAGTTTTCCGATATATCACCAGTCAACAGCTCGGCATCGGGCATCATGGCATTAATCATTGATGATTTCCCCACACCGGACTGGCCAACAAATACGCTAACATTGCCGTCCATTAGTTGGTTGATTTGCTCAACGCCTTCACCGGTTTTGCTACTCACTTTATAGACGTCATAGCCTATATCGCGATAACGCTGCAGAGCGGCTTCAATCTCTGGTAGCTCCTCAGGTGTAATCAAGTCAACTTTATTGAGTACAATAACTGGCGCAATGCCGGTATCTTCTGATGCAACTAAATATCGGTCGATGATCTGCGTGGTAAAGGCAGGCTTAACGGAAGTGACAATGAGGATCTGATCGATATTGGCGGCAATGATTTTTACACCATCATACAGATCAGGTCTAGATAGAAGCGAGTGCCTTGGATGGACGGCTTCTACAATGCCTTCAATTCGGCTAGCACCAGACTCACTAGTCAAGGCTAAGCGAACAATAACTTTGTCACCGGTGACTAAACTTTTAATGTTTCGGCGTATATTACAACGCGCAAGGTGGCCTGTTTCGGTCTCAACATCAGCATGCTGCCCAAAACGAGAAATAATGGTACCTAGCTGCTCTGGACCTAACGAATTATCCTGTAGTTCAGGCGTATTGTCGCTAGCTTCGCTGCTTTGTAATTTCTTTTTTTGGTTGTTACGCATTCTGCGTAACTGACCTTGGCTTAATGGTTTCTTTTTGCTCACGTATTACTCACGTAATTTGCCTTCAATGATAAAGGTGATTTTTTGTCGCTTAAAAAAGCAGTATGATACACCGTCTTAAACAAAAAAGCCTGAATTTAGGCTAACAGGGATTACAGGTCGCTTTATGGCTATAGATGAAAACAACCTTATTTGGGTCGATCTTGAGATGACAGGGCTAGAGCCTGCTGTTGATAGGATTATTGAAATTGCGACTATAGTAACGGATAAAGAGTTAAATATTATCGCGCAAGGTCCTGTTATTGCGATTCATCAAACTGATGAACAACTGGCATTAATGGATGATTGGAACCAAAAACACCATGGAGAGTCCGGGCTAGTGGAGCGAGTAAAAGCGAGCTCATTTAGCGAAGAAGACGCTATTGCACAGACAATTGAGTTTTTGTCGCAATATGTTCCAGCAGGCGCTTCACCTATGTGTGGTAATAGCATTGGCCAAGATCGTCGTTTTTTAAATCGCTATATGCCGGCACTTGAAGATTATTTCCATTACCGAAATATTGATGTGAGCACAGTTAAAGAACTTGTACGCCGCTGGGAGCCGTCCGCAATGAAAGGCTTTAGCAAACAAAATACTCACCAAGCGCTACTCGATATCCAAGAGTCTATCGCTGAATTGCAGTTTTATCGCGCAAAAGTATTTAAAATTTGACCATTCAGTCAGATTATTTGCAAGAAGGGGTTGCAGAGCAGTGAAATTCTCATATAATGCGGCCTCAACTTTTCGCTAAGCGGTAAACTTAGTGATTAAGTCAAAAAGTTGAAATGCGACATTAGCTCAGTTGGTAGAGCGATACCTTGCCAAGGTATAGGTCATCAGTTCGAACCTGATATGTCGCTCCAAATACAAACTTATGGAATGACCAAATTCGGTAAGTAAAAAGATTTACGC
>NZ_JBFRIY010000026.1:0-18301 GCF_041468565.1 Shewanella sp. 10N.286.54.B9 | reverse complement strand
AAGATCAACAGCCCCTAATAAGGGGCACGATTATTGCTTTATTCTAATCATATCAATACGACTGTCATTTTGTCGGCGTTAATAGCCCCTCTTTTTATGACAAGCAGTCCCCTTTTATGCGTTGCGATGCAGCGTAAAGACTTGGAAAACTAATATGAAACTCGGCTTAGTTAGCATCATTAACATTATGTTGGCCTGCACACTGTTTATCACCTCTCCCGTGCAAGCAAAATGGGTCCAAGCCAGCGGTCAAGCCAAGATAGTTGATAACAATCTTGCTAAAGCACGCCAAGATGCGATTGAACAAGCAGTCAGTTATGCCACACTAAAATCTGGCGCACGTTTTTCGAGTGAACAAACCGTGAGAAATGGCCAATTGGTCAACGATAGCTTTACCCTTAGCCATAATGCCCACAGCCAGCAAGTAGAGATGGTAAGTGAGCAAGTAGAGGACGGCTACATTACGGTTAATGTTCGTATAGATATGATTGAGCCATTCGAAAAAACCTGTGAAAACAGTAAACTAAAAGCCTCTATATTAGTGCCACAAGCATTAATTAAAGACCGAGCACAATTGAGATATGGCAACTTAGGCTTATTCGAACAGAACTTGTCAGAGCAATTGGCACAGACTATTGAAAACCACTCCAGCAGCAGCTTTACTCACCTTCACGCCAACGAACGTTTAGATGTCGATCAAGCTCTTGTCGATGTTCGCGGCTATAGATTACCGAGTTGGTTAGGGGAGATAACCGATAGCCAATATATATTGCTACCAGAAATTATCGATATCTCACCAGAGCAATCTACCCGCACCTTCGGTTTATGGGAAAATGATCCAATGCGCGTGTTCCAGTTTAGGTTATCGCTATTCCATGCCATTAGTGGTGAGAAAGTATGGAGTAAACAGTATAGCCAAACGGCTGAGTGGGAATTCTCATTGCAGCAAACGGTCAACTCTAATAGTGACCAATTTTGGCGTTCTGAATACGGCGAAATGATAAAAGATGTGTTACTCGAAGCCAGTCAAGATATCGACAGTACGCTAAATTGCCGCCCGCTATTAGGACAAGTCATTGCCAGACAAGCTGACCGAGTGATCCTCAACCTTGGACGTCGTAACGGCATTCGTGTCGGTGACACCATGCAATTGGTACTGCAACAGAATATGCCCGATAGACTGGAAAACATGCGCGCGGTAGCCGGCAAGAGTAAAGCGACCATCACCATCGACCAAGTGACCGAAGAAAGTGCCACCGCTGTACTTAAAGGTGTGAGCGCATCACTGAATATTCAGCTCAATGATCTAGTGATAAAACTCTAACTGATTAAAAACCAAGCAGATAAAACCAAAGAGTTTTCATACGCTCTTTCTATCTAGAGTAAAACCAGTATAATCACTGGCGTCTCCCTATAGCTCAACAGGATAGAGCAGTCGCCTCCTAAGCGATCGATCGGGGTTCGAGTCCCTGTGGGGAGACCATATACAAGCTTTTGTATATGCGATTACAAAATAGTAAATGTTAGTCTTTCACTACCGTATGTAATCCCTGTTAGCCATTTAGTCTATTGCTTTACTTTCATCTTTAGCTACCTTCCAGCCATTTATCAGTCAAAGCGACTAAACTTAGCACTATATCCGCCAAATAGAGTAAAGATCTCAAGCTTAATATTTACCTATAAAAAAACCTCCAAGTGGAGGTTTTATTCTCTATAGGGATAATCTCTACTGGAACGATTAAAGCCAGTAGAGACTAACTAGATAGACATCGTTAAAGAGTATTTTTCTTTCTATCGATTTCAAGCAAAGCCAGCATTAGTTCTTTCTCTTTAGGCGACAGTGACTGCACCGCCTTTTTGACATTCTTTTGGTAGCGATCCAAGGTCACTTTGTCATTGGCAATCGCCGCATCAAGAGTTTGTTCATACTTACTCAGCAGGCCATTTAACTTTTCGGCATTTTTCATATTAGTCATGTGAGCGCTGTAGGCTAGATATAAAACGGCAGCTAGCGTGATCAGGCTAAACACATCAAATTCAAAAGAGAAGCGCTTGCTCTTAGTTTCCGTTGTCATAGTTATTATTCCGTAATCATTGAAAGTTTAATTTTTATCATTTCAGCTTGCTTTGCGGCTTCGCTGATTGCTTGGTGCTCTCGTGCATTAAAAAATTGAATGCAGGCAAATAAAACACCGACCATAAACAGCAGCACTAAATTCTTTGTCAGCCACTCTATAATCTTATTAGAAATACTTTTTATCATAGGACAGCCTTACATTTAGGAAGCTCTTGGTAATCGAAGAAATTGACATTAATAGAGTCACTGATCATCTGTGCATCAACAACACCGAGCACAAAGCAGCGGTATTTTTTGTTGCGCTCTAATTCAAGTAAAATCAAGTTATTCTGCCCTTTCTTATTTAGGGTATTGAGCAGTGCTAAAGTGGATGCATTACTATTGAGGTAAGCAGCCATATTCAATTCAAGCTTTTGCATTAACGATTGCTTACCGATATTGCCTTGGCTCAGTTGTAACCAATATTGTGGATCGTCATAGTTAGAGGAGAACTCTTCAACCAAGCCTTTGACATCAGGTTTATAGAAAAACTTTTGATCGGCTAGCAAACCAATGTCAGAATTTTGCATGAAGTTAGGCATATTCACTGCAGCCACTTTTTCATTTTCAAGCCGTACGCCCAAATACGCACCAACATTCATGTCTTGTTTAAGCACGGTAATATTCGTGTCGAAAGGTTTAATCACCTCACCGAGCCCGAGACTTTTAGGTAAGAATACTAGCCAGTTATAGGCAAAGTCATCATAGCTTCTTAATAGATGCTCGTCATGATCAGCGATAACCTCAGTTGGCGTATCTTCAGTGTTGTCTGCTTGAGATGGTGGCTGATATTTAATGACTTTACCGACTAACCTAACAACCTTAACATCACGGTAGGTTTGGAAAATGCCATTTTCAATATCAAGTACATAACCAAAGCCGATAGTGAAAAACTTATCGAAAGGGTCAACCGTACTGAATGCTTTTGCAAAATTGCCCATCATAGTGTGATAAGCATTTTTGTTCGCGATAGAGGCGCCTACAGGCAAGGCAAATGCCAGTATACCGGCAAGCATTGCCAGGGTTAAATACCCCTTATTCTTAGGCCATAAATACACCGCAAGCTTAATAAACAGTAAAAATATGGCTAGTAAGCTCGCTGCTATACTCATAGGTGGGATAACCGCTAGCTTAACGGCATCTTTTCCTAGCATGAACATGCTCCCACCAGGCGAAAATGCCGCAGTGGCCGCTGTAGAGGTCACCATTTTAATAAAGGAGATGTTGTCCTGCTTGTTGAGCCATAATTTCTTATATTTACTCTCAGAAATACTGGGGCTAAATTCTGCTAAATAGTAACTCCCAAGAGTTTTCTGGGCGTATTGGGTTACTTGTGGCAAACGAGCAAAACCCACTCGATCTAAACGAGGTTTAGCCACTGCAAAGCGAGAGCTTTTACGGTACTCAGCCCAAAGCGCTTTAGCACGGCCCTTGTACTTAGCTTCAATCGCCTGATGCAAAGCTCTTTCATCATTAAAACTCCAGTTATCAGCAACCTTAACGCCCTGTTCTTTAAATTGAGAGACTGCGATTTTTAATGCCCGAGATGACCGATTGTACTCCTCATACTCCATCTCTTCTGGAATACCGTATACGCGGTGAATATAGTTGATCCGGCCACGTTCAAACATTCCCATGAGGTAATACTTGGACTTAAGCATCTTGGCAACGGTGATATCGTCAGCTGTTAAATAAACGCCAAACGATTCTCCGGTGTCGTATTTAAGCGTCGTCAGGTATTGTGCAAAATCGACTTTAAGTTGCCGACGGCATGCTGAATTACAGTTTGAGCTAAAATAATCATCTTTGACTGAGCTATAACCCTTTCGAATCGCGTTAGTAGAGTCCTCTGCGACCTCTTTTTTATAGTTATCGGCATCTAGCAACGCCTGTGAATAGCTTTTCCAATGGTTATTTATTTTATCGTTGGCTTTATTTTGTAAAGTCACTCGCTCTCGCTCAATCAACGAGTAATTATTCTCTTTTTTTAACGCCTCAAGGTAGCCTTTACTCGCCTTTTGGTAACTTGCCAACTCCTGCTTATAGGTGCGGTCAAACTGCCTAATTCGAGGAATAGCGTCTTTAATGAAATACTCTTCTTGGCGATTAAGTAAGAACTGATCAGCCATGTTCTCTAAGTTGGATTCAATCAGCTGATTAAATCCGCTAGAAAAATAAGCCAAAGATGGAATAAGCGCCACCATCAAATCTCTACGTTTCGGGTCGCTAACAATCTCATCAAATTGCGGGAATCCGTCAATAGCAACGGTTTCAGCTAAGTACGCTTCTTTATAAACAATGGCCCGCACTGCGCCCAGTTTCTTCTCATTTGAAGTTGTATCGACAACACCATCGACCGCAATCCGCAAGCAAGGGATAATTAATGCCCAAACAACCACAAGCAATAGCGGACGAAAAACTCCATTTATAAGCCGAGCAGTTTTAGGTGTTAATGCTGTATTTGCTGTTACTTTCTGGCTTTTATCACGAATAAGTAAATTAAACTGTTTGGCTGGAATAAAAGTGGCCACAGCCAGTGCTAAACCAAAACCAGACAGGGTTCGACCAAACAACTCTAGCCGCTCTGCGGTAATTAGATGTTCCCCAAAAACAGCTTGGATCGGCTGCGCATACATATCAATCAATAAGATGTTTAGCGATAACTCTAAACAGACATAAACGATAAATAGACCGAGCAACATCCAGATTTTTGCATGATTTAAAAACTTACTTTGCTTCATTTCTGTTTCTTCATAATGTATTTTTTCGTCGTGGTGACTGTTTCGCCATCTTGTTGTCTGTCTATGCAGTACTGATAATCTTCATCGCCTTTCTTTAGCAAACTACAGCGATTATTCGGCAGTTTGTCATGTACACGGTAACTTAGTTGCTGGTTATTAATGCTCAGATATTGACCTTGGCTGAGCAGCTGTTGCTGCTCCGGTAGGCGGTTAAAATCAGCATTAGATGGTAATACGCTCGCAAGTAAAACCGCATCCACTTTCAACGGCGCTGCTGTCACGCTTTGTGTTGGCGACAAAATGGCATGCTTGTTAGCTTGCATGCAGGCTGTTAACGGCTGCGAGTCGACGACGATGGCGATAGGGTCTTCAACGTCAAAGCTGTCCATGGTCATAATCATACGCTTACGCGAATCAGAGGTTTTCTCAGTCGCTGCGATGAAGGCATGGGATTGCGACGCCGCTGTGGATAGTGGCTCAACAACCAAATTATTCATTAATGCAAAGTGCTGTTTATCGACAATAAATTGCAGTCTATGACCTTGAAAAAGCGTTTTAGCGGTTTGTGCTAAGTCAATCAAACTGGCGCTATCTAAACCAGGGGCTGGCCGAATAATGATGACATCTTGGCGCATCATTTTGGGCGTTAAGCTTGCAGCAATATCTGTCAGTTGTTGTTGGTTGTTGACTGTCGAAAAGTCATTATCGGTATCCACCACCAGCCAACTACGATTAACTTGCGCAACATCGATATAGAAACCAGATAATAGATCTTGATGCTTGCCTATGTACTGAGGAAGATTAGTTTGAGTGACGCGATAGAAAAGCGCAGCATTACAAACGCTCTGATTAATAGGTAATACTTCACCCGCATCAGTTACACTCAAATTTCGATACTTGAGCGCTTTTTGTAAGTCCTTGTATTGGGAAAGGTGACTGGCATGAGCAGATAAAGATCCACTTACAGTAATAGCACTGGTGTATTGATCAGGCCTTTTATCGACCGCACAACCCCAGAGTAAAAAAATGAGCAGGCAATATAGCCAAACTGTCCTTAGTAACGACACAAAAAGTCCCTCTTTAGTTTTATGTTGGAAAAGTAATACACCTCCTGAAAAATTGCAATGAATAGTAATGAAATGAGTGCGTTAAGTATAAAAACTGTGCGCCAACAAACAGGTGAATAATAAACGAACGACAAAGGATGATTGACTGAACTGATGATTGCTTAAACGATAGCAATCATCAATAAAGTGCCACAGTATGGCTGGCACTTTATTGTATCTAGTATTTTAATTTTTAACGTCGAAAATAGCTGTTGCTCTAGGCTAGCTTTTGATTTTAAATTGCGCGGTTAACGAGCTTAGCTGCTTTGATAGCTGATCAATATGTTCACTTGCCGCAGCAACTTGCTCAGAACCCGCTGCATTTTGCGCCGCGGTATCATTAATCGCTGTGATGCTCTGGCTTATCTCTTGGGCCGCTAATGATTGCTGGCCTGTAGCCGTTGCGATCTGCTCTGCATTGGCTGAGATACTTAGCATCTCTTCCATTGCCAGCTGGATAGACTCTTTGCTGCTAGCGGCAGCTTGAATAGTCTTTTGCGTATGTTCACTGCTCTGCTTCATCACCGCGACGGCATTTTGGGTATCTAACTGAAGTTGCGCAATCATCTCTTCGATATCCGCGGTAGATAGCTGTGTTTTCTGCGCTAATTGGCGTACTTCATCGGCAACAACCGCAAAACCTCGCCCTTGCTCACCCGCCCTTGCAGCTTCAATCGCTGCATTAAGCGCTAATAGGTTAGTTTGCTCTGAGATCCCTCTAATAACCTCTAAAATAGAGCCGATACCTTGGCTTTTTGATTCAATCTCTGCAATGACTTCTGTGGCGGTTCCCACCTCATCAACCAGCTCATGTAGCTCTTCAATCGTATTGCTGACATTGTGGCTGGCAAGCTTTGATGTCTCTGTGGCGTTATTTGACAAGTCAGCCACTGAACGGGCATTTTCAGAAACACTTTCGATAGTTTCTGACATTTCATACATAGCAGATGAGACTGTTTCAATGCTCGCTTGCTGCTCTTGTAAGCTAGCACTAGCTTGCACACTGGTGCTACTGGTTTGCTCGGCAGCACTTGATAACTCAGAGGTTACATGAGTCAAAGATCCCATCATGCGAGTCAAGCTCTGTGTCATCGAAACCATGGATGCGTATACGCCAGTATGGTTAGCACTGCTATTGAAGTGAGTAGTCAAGTCACCCTCGGCTATCTTGCGGGTTAATGATTCCATCTCTGCAGGCTCCCCACCTATTGGTTTAAGTATTGATTTTGCGATAAAAAAGGTCGCCAAAATAATCCCGGAAACCGTTAATAAACAGATAATAGTGATAATTGTTTGCAGGTAATTTAAAGCTGCAAAGGCTTCAGACTCATCAATCTCTGCCAGTAACACCCAAGATAAGCCCAGAAACTCCACAGGGGTATAAGATGATAAAACTGGGTTACCGTTATAGTCGATAATGATATCGGTACTCGATTCACCTCTAAAGCCTGCGCTTACCGCTTCTGTTTGAACGCCATTACTTCGGACGTTTCCGGCGAAACTTGCAACAACAGAGTGTCCGATAGGATCTAAGAAAGAGTCTGAACGCATTTTAAAATCACTACCAACAAGATAGGTTTCACCGGTATCACCCATTCCCTGACGGAATTGCATGATTTGGTTTATTTTTTCAATTGATAATTGCAGAGCAATCACCCCTATCACTTTACCGTTAACCTTAATAGGTTCGGCGATAAAGCTCGCGGGTTCATTATTGCTGGGGGCATAAGGCGCAAAATCTTCTATTTCTACCTGCTGACTCATAGCGACTTTTTGGAATAGTCGCCCTAAACCTGAGTTGTTATAAGGTCCAGACTTTAAATTTGTTTTGTAATCAGCTTCTTTTGCGACGCTATAAAATATCTCGCCAGTTTCATCAATAATAAATAGATCGTAATAGTTGTACTCATTGATAAAAGACTCAAAGAAGTCATGTTTTAGCTGGGCTAACAGCTCCGGTCTCAACTCAGAATCTAGCTTTAAGTTATCCGACCATACCGTGTTAATTAAAGAGAGATCTTTCTGAGTTTGCAGGAAGTATTCTTCCAGTTGGTTTTTCTTAATCTCTCGCATTGAAGTTAACTGATCGTAAGCTTGCTCTTCAATACTACTGCTAGCGATATACAAAGCAAAAAAAGCAATGATGGCAGCCGGAACCATCCCCAATACAATAAACGAATATAGTAATTTGTATTTTAGTGTCATAGACGTATTTTCAACTATCCCTTTTCAATCAATTGATTTTCATGCTAATAAAATCACATCAAAGCCAAAAAATAATATGCAATACGACAGAGCAATATTTTGCACATTATATCCAATAAAGTTGTATTGTAACTTGTGTCATCAAAAAAGTAGACCAACAGTAGCGAATGTTACAAAATTGTGACCTTTATAAAGTCAAAATGAGATTTTGAAGAAACTTATTCTAAACTTGGGTTAAATAGCCTTCAGCAGCAGAGTATTAAACTATTGATAATTAGCAACAATACCCATAACAATTGTAATGTTAATTAGTTACTTACCCTTCTTTGGCTTTCTACGCAGCAACAAAATCAATACCCAATAGCGATTATTCAATTATCAACAGAGCTCATTACTGCAATTAAAAAACGAGCCGCTATATGCCCCTAGAGTTCGTTTGCGTATATAATGTCGAGCACTGCATGTTTAGCAAAATAAATTCAACAGAGAGGCCGTGTGTCAGACACCTATATTCCGTTAGCACAATACAAACGTAAGTGGATTTTCAACCACAAAGACTTACCCGTTACCGATGAAGATAAAGCGCTGATTAAACCACTATCTCAAAAAGCGTCTATGGAAGTTTGGAATAAGTGGATAAGCAATAAAAGCAGCTATGCGGAACAATTTGGTAAAGGCGATTGGGCAGCTAAAGATAGCGCCTGGACAGATACAGAGCATTGGCAAAGTGCCTGGGACAGCGAAGAAGCAGCTCTTCCAGAGCCGATAGCGCTGCATATAGATTGGCAAGATAGCGCTAAAGTCTATTTTTGCTATGAGAAATACCAAGTTATTGAAACCCGTTGGGATGTATTTGTCAGGAACTGGAAGTGCTTCCTGTTTTTTGATGATGGTCCACTGCTTATTTCACCTAAACAAAAACAAGCAATTATGTTTTTGCAGAGCGGTCAGTACAAACTAGGCAACCGCGGATAAAACGCATCGATTTGAGGTTATTATGACATTACTTGCAAAACTGGCGCTTGCTACAGCGCTACTACTCCCGTTTACCTTGCAAGCTAAAGAGGTATCTGGTGTTCAACTTAATGACACTGTGACGCTGAACGAGCAAAACTTAGTACTCAATGGCGCTGGCGTTCGTAGTAAGTTTTTTATCGACCTCTATGTAGGCAGCTTATATCTTCCGCAAACTCTCGATAACACTGCTGCCGTTTTATCGGCTGACAATGCAGCCGTTAGGTTGAACATTACTTCAGGTATGATCACCGCCGAAAAAATGGCTGATGCGATTAACGAAGGTTTTGATGATGCAACTGATGGTAATACCACACCAATTCAGGGGCAGATAGATCAATTTATGGGGTTGTTCAGCGACGAAATCGTTGAGGGTGATCAGTTCACCCTGCTGGCAAGTAAAGCAGACGGTGTTACCGCCTTTAAGAATGGCGTCGCACAAGCAACGATAAGCAGTGAGCCGTTTCGTCAAGCATTGTTAAACATATGGTTAGGTGATGCACCCGCCCAAAAAAGCTTAAAGAAAGCGATGTTGGGCAAGTAATACCTTTTAAGCAAAACTGGCTTAGAATTTGTAAGTGAGATCCAAGGCCAATGCGCCTTGGCTTTCAATCTCTTCTTTACTGTTTTGCGGATTCAATTCAAGTTCGCCATTAAAGAAGTAACCAGCGTAACCGTTAACGCTGAATGATGAGTTAACCTTCCAACCGACTCGCGCAAAGCTCACCCACTCGTCAATCTCCGCCGTCTCTTCATCATCAGCAATCAAGAAGCGGTTAGTTCTTTTAGATGTTCCCACCCCAAAATCCCAGTCAGGATTCATTGCATAACTGAGTTCAAGACCTGCAGGCCCACTAAACCCGGCAGAGAACGGATTGCCTAACTTAAGCTTATCGGTAATTTGCCAGTTAACGGCTATAAACGGCACCGTTCTAACCTCATCAATATCATTAAGGTAGCCCACACCAAAACCAATCATATTGCCGGAGCCAAAACGGTACATTGCAGATAGAAATGCACCATAGCTCTGCGCATTGCTCAGTGACGCGTTGTCCGATGCTGCGTATTGGATCTTAGGCGCTAATATAAACATCCAATGGTCATCTGGGCGGTAAGACAAAGACACACTTGCGCGGTAACGCTCAATCTTGTCCCAAGTCTGTCGACCTGCAATGCTGGTAGATGTCCAGTCGTAGTCAAGGTTGTCGTAACCGAGCTTGGCGCCAATCATCCACTGCTTGTTGAGCGGCATGCCGGTCTTTAAATCAAACATCCACTGATCGCGCTGTAATTCATTACCTTGCTCACCCACCCCTGCAGTTCCAGTGGCAATTCTCGATACGCTAACGCTTAATGGTGAATATTGTTTGCCAGGCTTGGCATATGCATATGACGACAGCGCCATAGTGGAAACAACCATTGAGGTGATTAATATCGGTTTTATTTGCATGCTAACTCCATTAGCGGAAAAGGAGACAATCTTAATTGTTATTCTGACTCTAACTTACGTTTGTTAATGAAAATAGGATCACTTTGTAACAGAAAGAAAAGTTAACACTTAATTTATCTTATAAGCACTTAAGAACATTTCAACGCTACCACTAAGATATTCCTCTCTATCAGCCAATAGCTCAGTAATATCGAGCCCTAGCTCCTGCTTCATTCGCATCTCACCAAACATCAATAAGCAAAAGCGAACAGCACAATGGTGAGGGTTATCAAATTGGTAATTCCCTAATTCTGCCACCTTAATAAAATAGTCACTTAACAAGCCCAGTATGTTCTCAGGGCCTGCGCTATAGAATAATTTGGAGATTTCAGGATGGCTATCTGCTTGCGACACACAGGCTTTAAAAACGGTAATCGCTTCGGGACTGGTGATCACCTCACCGAAGTGCTTAGCAAACATAGCCAAGGTCGTTTCAGGAAGTGAAGGGTCTGCCAACATCTCATCATTAACGCCATGCATGATGCACTTAGATTCAATCGAAGCGACGAACAGATCATCCTTGCAACCAAAGTGGGAGTACACAGTTTGCTTAGACACACCCGCAAGCTTTGCCACTTCATCCATACTGGTATTTGGAAAGCCTTGTTCACAAAAAAGCTCTTTAGCAGCAAGCAAAATTTGATCTCTTTTTTGCTCACTACGGCTCATCACTGGAGTATTCATTGGCATTCACGCTCTTTTTAGGCTGCTGAAAAATATCAGTTAAGCCATTTAATCATAAAATGGACTGGACAGTCTAGTTCTTACAAAATAGACTAGACAGTCTAGTTTAACGTTTCCTTTACGCTGTGTTAACCATTAACTTTACCCAAACGGATTTTATAAAATGGATATTATAAGAGCTCTGACTCGTCGTAGTCTGGTTTTAAGCTTAGCTGCTATTAGCATACTAACGGCATGCCAAGACGCCCCTGTGGTAGCAACAGACGCACCGAGTTATCAATCCGTTAGTAGCAGTGAATTAGTGGCTGAATCCTCTTATCCTTACTCGCAAGAATTTTCAGGCACCATTCGTGCGGGAAATACCACCGGAGTGGGTTTTGAGTTAGCGGGAAAAATTAATGCACTTTTGGTCGACAGTGGCGACAGTGTTGTACAAGGGCAACTACTGGCTCAGCTAGACACTCGATTATTACAAGCACAAGAGAATGAGCTAAACGCCAGTCTTGCACAAAATAAAGCCGATTTAGATTTAGCCACAGCAACCTTAAACAGAAGCTTGAAGTTGAAAAAGCAAGGCTACACATCAGAGCAGCAACTGGATGAGCAACAAGGTCAACTCGATAGTTTATTAGCCGCAAAAAACCGCCTTGCCGCTTCATTCCAAGCCAACCAGCTCAAAATACAAAAGTCAGATCTCATCGCCCCGTTCAGTGGCAACATTAGTAAGCGTCGCCATAACCTTGGTGAAGTGATTGCAGTAGGAAGCCCAGTATTTACCTTGATTGAACACAATAATGTTCAGGCTTATATTGGCGTTCCAGTTGCGGTATCAAATAGCTTAAACAGTGGCCAAAAGGTTAGTTTGCGTGTGAGAGATAAGTTCTACCAAGCGACAATTGCCGGGATAGGCGCTGAGTTAGATCCTGTCACCCGTACCGTAGAGCTTCGAGTGACACTGCCTGCAGATGCAGACGTAATCAATGGTGAACTGAGTTACCTTGCTTACCAACACGCAATAGAAGCTGACGGTTACTGGGTGCCTATCTCAGCATTAACTGACGGCGTTCGCGGTTTATGGAACATCTATGTGATTAGCAAAGATGATAAACAACGCGACAGAGTTGAACGCAGGGATGTAGAGATCATCTATACCGCAAAAGACAAAGCCTTTATTAACGGTGCCATTAGCGAAAATGAGTCATATGTTGACCAAGGTTTGCATAAGCTAGTCGCAGGCCAAATCGTGATCCGCCAAACTAGCTTAGCAACGAGGTAGTCAAAATGGTTAAGGCATTAGTAGAGAATGGCCGCTTAATCAGCTTGGTCATCGCACTGTTATTAGTGGCTGGCTTGGGCGCAATATCCAGCCTGCCGCGTATGGAAGATCCCGATATCACTAACCGCTTCGCTTCTGTTATCACTCACTATCCTGGTGCCTCAGCGGAGCGCGTTGAAGCGTTAGTCACCGAAGTGCTAGAAAGTGAGTTACGCCGTCTAGAAGAGTTAAAGCTAGTCCAATCAACATCTCGCCCGGGGATTTCGGTAATTCAACTTGAGCTTAAAGACAGTGTGCTTGAGACGGCACCTGTTTGGTCACGCGCCCGTGATATGATCTCAGATGCAAAAGGTCTGCTACCAACCTCAGCACAAAATGCCATTCTCGATGATAAAGTTGGCTATGCCAATACTGCGATTCTGGGCGTAGCTTGGCGCGGCGAAGGTGCTGTGCGCACAGACATGCTAAATCGTTATGCCAAAGAGCTTCAAAGCCGACTCCGACTGTTAAATGGCACCAATTTTGTCAAACTATATGGCCAACCCACAGAGGAAATTTTAGTTCAGCTTGATGGTCATAAGGTTAACCAACTACAGCTAAGTCCGAAACAGATCGCGCAGATTTTACATAATGCTGATGCAAAAGTAGCCGCCGGGGAAATTAACAATAATAACTTTAGAGCCCTAGTAGAGGTGTCAGGGGAGCTCGATTCCATGGCGCGTGTAAGAGAGGTTCCGTTAAAAGTCACCAGTACAGGTCAGATCATCCGTTTAGGCGATATTGCTAGTATTAGCAGGCAACCGAAAATGCCAGCCACCAGCATAGCACTGATTGAGCAGCAACAAGGAGTGATGGTTGCCGCGCGTATGCTTAACAATACACGCGTCGATCTTTGGCTTGAAAAAGTGCGTCTTGTTGTCGATGAGATGCAAGCTGGCATCCCCGCCAATATTGAAATTGAATGGTTATTTGACCAAGAGCATTACACCACAGACAGACTGAGCGGATTAGTCGGTAGCCTGCTACTGGGCTTTGTGATAATTCTTGCGGTACTGATGCTAACCCTTGGCCTCAGAAATGCCGTTATTGTCTCGCTATCACTGCCACTCACCGCGCTATTCACGCTCGCCTGCATGAAGTATATCGGCTTACCGATCCATCAGATGTCAGTCACAGGTTTAGTTGTCGCGCTTGGGATCATGGTTGATAACGCCATTGTTATTGTTGATGCTATTTCTCAACGACGCCAACAAGGGCAAGATAGAATTCGCGCCGTGAAAGAAACCTTACAACATTTATGGCTACCATTGGCAGGCTCCACCATTACCACCATGCTAGCTTTCGCGCCGATTGTATTAATGCCTGGCGCTGCCGGCGAGTTTGTTGGTGGTATTGCCATCTCTGTAATGTTCGCTCTACTCGGCTCATTTATTATCTCACACACCATCATTGCAGGACTGGCGGGTCGCTTTGGTGTTGATGGCAAAGGTACGCGCTGGTACCACCACGGTATAAAGCTGCCACTAATGAGCAATGCCTTTAGGCGCAGTTTATCTTTTGCACTGTCTCGCCCGCTACTATCAGCCGTTGTGATAGGTATTCTCCCCGTTATGGGCTTTATTGCCGCGGGTAAGATGACTGAACAATTCTTTCCACCGTCAGATCGAGATATGTTTCAAATAGAAGTTTATTTAGCGCCCCATGTCAGTGTCGACAATACTCGCATTCAGGTGGATCTAATGGATAAAGCCCTTAGAGAAACTGACGGCATCACCCGAATAGATTGGGTGATTGGCGGTAACGCTCCCTCTTTTTACTACAATCTACTGCAGCGTCAACAAGGGGCGAGTCATTACGCCCAAGCCATGGTAAAAGTCAGTGACTTCGATACTGCAAATAAGCTTATTCCACAGCTACAAAAATCGCTCGATATTGATTTCCCACAAGCTCAGGTTATTGTAAGAAAGCTTGAACAAGGGCCTCCATTCAATGCTCCGGTAGAGTTGCGAATTTTTGGCCCTAACCTCGACCAACTGAAACTACTTGGTGAGCAAGTCAGGAAAGTGCTCAGTGATACTACTGACGTTATCCACACTCGCGCCACTTTAAGTGCAGGCGCGCCTAAAGTCTGGTTACAGGTCAATGAAGATGCCAGTCTGATGAGCGGCTTGTCATTAACAGATATCGCCAAGCAAGTTGAAATGGCGACCACCGGAATAAATGGCGGCAGTATTCTAGAGCAAACGGAATCTCTACCTATCAGGGTAAGGCTGCATGACAGTACCCGCGAAGAGCAAACCAAGCTATCTGGATTAATGTTGGTGTCGGGCAATGGCAATGGTATTCCATTGTCGGCCATATCAAGCAACAAAATTGAAGTAAGCCGCGGCGCAATTCCGCGCAGAGATGGACAACGCGTTAACACGATTGAAGCCTACATCACTAGCGGTGTACTACCACAAGAGGTACTCAACCGCGCTAAAGATAAGCTTGATGCTATTGCATTGCCGGGAGGCTATCGCATTGAGGTCGGCGGTGAAAGCGCAAAACGTAATGAAGCTGTCGGCAATTTGATGTCAAACCTAGTGCTAGTGGTGACACTACTTTTTGCCACCGTTGTTCTATCTTTTAACTCATTTAGATTAACCGCTATTATACTGTTTAGCGCGATGCAATCAGCGGGACTTGGCTTACTTGCTGTTTATACATTTGGCTACCCGTTCGGCTTTACCGTGATTATTGGTCTGCTAGGTTTAATGGGACTTGCTATCAATGCCGCTATTGTTATTTTAGCCGAGTTGGAAGAGGTTCCCGCCGCTAGAGATGGCGATAGCCATGTGATTGTTGATCTTGTTACCAGCTGTGGCCGCCATATCGGCTCAACGACCATTACGACTATCGGTGGTTTCCTGCCATTGATTATCGCTGGCGGTGGGTTCTGGCCTCCCTTTGCAATAGCCATTGCAGGTGGAACACTACTGACGACTCTTCTTTCTTTAGTTTGGGTGCCAACTATGTACCATTTAATTATGCGTCCTAAAAAGAACACTATAAATACACCGATAGAAAATGTGGATGCTATTTCTACAACTTAGTTTTATTTCATTGCCACTTTGTAATAAATAGATTGAACATAAAGCCCTCCCATTAGAGGGCTTCATTATATTAGACTTATATATACCTATAAATTAGTGACTTATAACAGACACCATCAATTAAAAACTTATTATTAGCATTTTTAGCTAAATTCGATAACTAATAGACCTATATCAAATTTATTGTTTGATAATTCGATTAAATTAAGCGCTACTTTCTAACTATAACTAGAAGCCGTTATGAATTATAAAAACTGGCCAGTAGCCAAACAGATCGGATTGGTCGCATTTATTCTCACCATTATCGTTTTTGGCATTTTAGGCAGCATCTCCTATATGTCTGCTTCAAATGTGCTAACAGAAAAAGCAGAAACTGCACTGCAAGCACAAATGCACGGCACTGCTGATCTAATCGAACTGCAATACGACAGCTTATTAGCGCTTGCTCATCGTAATGCCGATGTTTTTCGAGCCATGTATCCAGGTAATTTTCATAAGCCTGATAGAACGGTTCGAGTCATGGGAAAAGCGACCCCTGCACTGGTTCATGAACGAGAGCAGATCAACTCTTCTAAGAGTAAGGTCGATCGTTATTCGAAGCTAACAGGCGGTAACGCAACGGTATTTGTAAGGGATGGCGAAGATTTTATGCGTATCGCTACCTCCTTGAAAAAGGCTGATGGCAAGCGAGCCCTCGGTACTCATCTAGGTAAAAGCCATCCAGGTTACGCTACATTGCTTAAAGGGCAAGTCTTTGAGGGATACGCTCGTCTCTTTGGTAAAGACTACATGACCGTTTACCGTCCAATAAAAAGTGCCTCTGGCGAAGTTATTGGTATTCTCTATATCGGTTTTGATATCAGTGCTTCGCTAGAGCAACTTCGTAAAGCCACTAACAGCTTACGTTTAGAAGAGTCAGGTAGCTTCCTTATCATTCGTAAGTCAGACAATACTATTGTGGCTCACCCAGGTGATGAGGTCGGCGCTGAGGTCGGCAATCAGGTGCTAAACGGTATCACCATTGAGCAAGCATTAATGGACAGAGGCTCATTTGAGTACCGCAATAATAATGGTTCAATGTCATACGCTTACACCATTAATATACCAGGCTGGAACTGGGCGTTAGTGGGTCAAGTTCCAATGAAAGAGCTCAACGAAGAAAGTGGCCAGTTACTGACGATAAACTTTGCAGTCAGTGTTATTGGCTTGCTGGTGATTACTCTATTACTATCACTAATATTGCTTAGAACACTAAAGCCGCTTAGAGCGTTGGAAGTACAGCTAGACAACTTAGGTAAAGGTGATCTTTCACAATCCTTTGCTAACACGGATGCAAATTCACAAAATGAGGTTGACCAGATCACCCAAAGTGCCTCGCGCATGGCGACGAACTTAAGGGAACTCATTCTGTCTCTGCAGCAATCAGTAACCTCTTTGCAGGCTCACTCTTTGCAAACTCAAGAAACAGCCAGACTAAACGGCGAAGAGTCTCAAGCATTAATGGCGCAAACGGACCAAATAGCCACCGCAATCGAAGAGATGTCGGCCTCTGTGCGTGATGTTGCTAACCATGCCAGCGAAGGCGCAAGTATGAGTCAGCAAGTTGATGTTGCAAGTCAAGACGGTAAACAGCATTTGGAGCAGCTATTACATGGCTTAGAAGCTCTGAGCCAGCAGCTAGCAACCAGCCACTCAAGCGTGGAGCTTGTTAGCCAAGAGAGCATCGCCATCAGTCAGGTCACTGAAGTCATTAATAGCATTGCCGAGCAAACAAACTTGCTGGCACTAAATGCCGCCATTGAAGCTGCAAGAGCTGGAGAACAAGGCCGTGGCTTTGCTGTTGTTGCCGATGAAGTGCGTACTTTAGCTCAACGCACACAAACGTCGACCTCTGAGATCTCGCAAACTATTGCTCAATTGCAAACTCAAGTAAAAGCCACTGCGACGCAAATGAACCAAAGCAATGAGCTTGGTGATCGCTCAGCAATACAGGGCAAAGAAGCTACAGAGCTATTAATCACGATTACCGAAAGTATTGGTGAACTTGCAACAGCTTCAAGCAGTATTGCCAGCGCAACTGAGCAACAAAGTGCAGTGGCTGAAGAGATCACCCGAAATCTGCACCAAATAACGGAGCTTGCCAGAGATGGTGAACAGCGCTCGGGAGATACCGTGAGTTCAGCGGAAGATCTAGCAATAATAGCCGATGATATTAAGCAAAAGATCAGTGTATTTAAGGCTTAGTGTATTGCTAGTAGCCCTATAATCACCCTATAACCAAGGGCTTATAAATATAGCAAACAGCCTAAAGGCAACAGCATTTTTACTGTTGCCTTTTCTTTTGCACAACAATTGATAGTTATCAGTAATCACTCAACAGCTTCGATATGAAAAGCATTCATTTCAGAAAAATAGTTAGGGGCTGTTGATCTTTCACGGTTGTTTTTGCCGCAGTTTATTGGCTATTTTGACAAGGCGGAGGCTATGCCGTTTAGTTATTCTCCACAAATAGTCTACAACACAGTAAAAATAGCCAAGAAACGCGGCCCTTTGGCTTCGTTTCAATTCTTTTATT
>NZ_JBFRIY010000025.1:0-49376 GCF_041468565.1 Shewanella sp. 10N.286.54.B9 | reverse complement strand
ATTCACCGTACCACTACAAACACTAGCATCCAAGATTGGCTGTGGAGCTGATGGGCCTAAGAAATAACCGCGATTTCTTATCTAAGTATTACTTTTCGATAACGTGTTAAGAAAAATTTTTGAGTGTTGCATAGTGAGCAGATTACACTTGTCATCTATGCGCCACTTTTTACTTACGTTATTTTTTGTGTTCACTACTTAATTTTTATTTGATTTATGAGCCAATTACAATGTGTACTTGAACTTTTAGGGTAATCATTATATTGCCTTTATCGCTTTATTCTCTAACAGCTTTAAATTTATCTCTCTATCTGCTGAGGCAATGGTTTCTTTGCGATGGGCAATAATCACGCGGGTGATTTTCATCTGTTTAATGGCACAGTTAATATCGCTTTCTAGAGCGGTGTCTAGATGACTGGTGGCTTCATCCATAAAGAGAATTTTCGGTTGTTTATACAGTGCCCTTGCCAAGATGATCCGCTGCTTTTGGCCGCCAGATAAGCTAGAACCCATATCGCCAATCAAACTGTGGTAGCCCATTGGCATATTGCTAATGTCATCATGGATTGCTGCGAGATCAGCGCAATAGACTAACCGTTCCATGTCAACTTTATCATCAAAGAAGGCGATGTTATCGGCGACACTGCCAGAAAGCAGTTCGTCGTTTTGCATCACGGCTGCTATTTGCTGACGATAGTGTCGATGGCCGATTTGGCCTAAGGGCACACCGTCGATGAGCACTTCGCCTTTATAGGGAGAGTCTAGGCCCAACATGACTTTAAGCAAGGTTGACTTACCGCAGCCCGATGGCCCGGTTATGGCCACTGACTCGCCGGCCTTAATGTCTAAATTAATATCAGTAAGTACATCAGGGGTGGCATCGCTGTATTTAAAATAGAGGTTTTTTAGGCTTATGGCGCCTTTTATATCACTGGCTACTTGCTGATCGCTCAAGACCTCTTTTTGCTCCAAAGCGATATCTGCGATGCGCTCTAAGTGCAGGCTGAGCATTTTGAATTGGATCAATTTATCAATTAGGTTTTGAGTCTTACTCATAAATTGGCTTTTGTAGGCCATAAACGCAAACAGCATACCAGTACTGAAACCGCCTTGAATAACCAGAGTGGCGGCGACGTAGACCACCAGTATGTTTTCACAGCCAAACAGGAAGCGATTTATAGCGCTGAAGGAGATGCTAAAGTTACCTAGGCGAATATTTTGGTTAATGGCTGCCGCATAACGATTTTGCCATTGCCCTTCACGTTTAGCTTCAGAGCCAAACAGTTTGATGGTTTGAATTGCTCGCACTGACTCCATGAAGTTACTATTTTCTTCAGCTCTGGCGATAATTTCCTGCTCTGAGATTGCACGGTAAGGCTGATACATAGCGATGCGAATGATCGCATATAGCGCAACTGCAATCAGCACAATGGCAGACAACTTGGGGCTATAGTAGAAAATCATAAATAGCGTCAAAATCGCCATAATGCCATCAATGATAGATTCAACCACACCTGTGGTTAGCAATTCTTTGACTTGCTGCAACGACCCAAACCGGGATACAACGTCCCCCATATGGCGTTTTTCATAGTATTGCAAAGGTAAACGGATCAGGTGGTGGAATAAGTTGGCGCCGAGCTGAATATTCATCAGGTTACCAAAATGCAGCAAGGCAAGGCTCCGCAGTGCATTGGTCGCTATTTCAAACAGTAAAACCATGAAAAACCCAGTGGCCAACACTATTAGTAAAGAGGTGTCTTTGCTAATAATAACGTCATCGATAACTAGCTGGATATAATAGGGGGCGATTAGCGCGAAGCATTGCAGTAGCAGTGATAATGAGAAAATTAAAATCAATGAGCTTTTAAGGCCAATGATTTTGCTCCAAAAATCTGAAAACTTAAGACTTGGCGCTGGTTTTTTTTGTTCAAACTCTTTAGTAGGCCGTAGCTCCAGCGCAATACCTGTGAAGCGTTTAGAGGCCTCTTCAATAGAGACTTTTTTGACGCCTGATGCCGGGTCATGGATAACGATATGACTCTTACTGACTGATTTTAATACCACAAAATGGTTGAGATCCCAGTGCAGTATACATGGGGTGTCTAGAGAGGGGAGATCTTCAAGCTCTATTTTTAGTGGCCGAGTCGTCAATGCCATTTGCTCGGCAAACTGCATAATGTCGAGCAGCGTTGCGCCTTCTAAAGAGAGTTGAAATCGTTGCCGCATCTCATTCAGCTGCGAGACATGGCCGTAATAACCCGCAATCATGGTTAAACATGCTAGGCCGCATTCGGTAGCTTCAGACTGACGGATCATCGGTAACTTTTTATGGTTCCAAAAACTTAATTTGCTCGCTGAATTTTCTACTGCATCATCCATGCTATTTTTCCTATTCATCAAGTCTTTAAAGTTTGCCGTGAAGGCTAAAAATCGGGTCAAATAGCCATGCTAACAGTGAGCGTTGCTCCACGATGATATCCGCATCTAGCATCATATCGGCCCGCAATGGAGTTTCTTTGCCGTATGCGAGTATGGTTTGATCGGCGAGGCTGACCACAACTCGATAAGAAGGCGCTTGAATGACGCCTGGTAATTCAGTCTCTTCAGGTAAGATTACATTAGCGCTCACTTCAATGATTTCCCCATCAAAAATGCCAAACTTTTCGTAGGGAAATGCGTGATAGCGCAATCGAACACGTTGGCCAATTTCGATGAAACCAAACGCTGAGGTGGGGATAAATAGCACCGCTTGCATCTTACTGTTTTCAGGTAACACACTGAGCAAAAACTGTTGGGCATTAACTGATTTGCCAACTTTAGTTAGGATGCCGGTGACACTACCACTCATTGGAGCGCGAAGTTCAGCTAATGACTCTTGCTTCACAATCGCTAGATTAAGCTGTACTTCAGTGAGTTGGTTTTGCAGTTGATCGAGAATTTTGGTGTGCTCTATCGGCAGCTGCGATAATTGATTGCTGATTTGATTTAACTCGTTAGTCAGCGTCAGTTTTTGTGACTGAGTGCTTGAACTCTGCTGCTCAATGGTTAACGACGTATCTATCTGTCGATTGAGATCTAGCTTTGAGGTGTAACCTTGCTTGGCAAGTGTAGCCATCTGATCTGAGACATTATTATTGATTTCAATTCTTTGATTGATAATCTCATTTTGGCGTTCAAGCTCTTTCAGCTTGGCTGTGATACTTGTTCTGCTATGGGTTAACTCTTGGATCTGTAGGGTATTTTGTGAGTGTTGCTTGTTTATTTGCAGATTGAGCATATTGATTTGAAACTGATACTGGCTGATGCGGGAGTGATTTAATTCAAATCCATTGGCACCGTGTTTTAGCGACTCTACCCGTAAAATCGGTTCGCCTTGCTCCACATGCTGGCCTTCTGCAACCAGTAGCGTTTTTATGACACCAGCTTGTGGCGAAGTGAGTTTTAGTAGGCCACTATCGGGTTGCACAACCCCTACAACGCGCTCTTTTTTGCTGTATTGACCACTGGCGAGAAAGATCACGCTAACAACAATTATAATGACCAGCAAAAGGGTTAACCATTTAAAAGCTGCTGGCTGAACGAGGCTTACTGTGCCATCTAAGCGGTTTACTTTATGCTGTAAGACTTCTTGTCTAAATAACTGTTCCATGTCATTCCGAATCGCTGAACTAGCGTTAGATTGCGTTCAATTAATCTAAGGCGATTGATACTAGCTCAGAAAAAATGATATCGAAAGTGAAACTAATTTGAGGTGATAGGCTGTGGGGAGTTAACTATTCTAGCGGTAACCAAACCTGGGCGTGGAGCCCGCCTTCACTGCGATTTGTTAATATGACTTTGCCTTGGTGGCGGTCAACAATACGTTTGATAATCGCCAGCCCTAAGCCTGAACCGACACTGCCACGGGCTGTGTCACCTTGAGTGAAAGGTTCGAACAGTTTAGGAATTTGCGCCTCTTCAATGCCTGGGCCGTTATCTTCAACACTAAAGCCAAGTACTTTACCATTATATTGGGAGCTTATTCTTACCCAACCATTGCCATAGCGGTAGGCATTTTCAACCAAATTGCTCAAAATCCGTTTAATGGCGATCCCCTGCATGGGAACTGCTGGGCACTCACTGAGATCGGACTCAATTATGCCTTCACGGTTGGACTCTGCTTGGATCACATCATTGATCAGCTCATTGATCTGCTCTGGTTCACGGGTTCCCTCTTGATCTTGACGGATGTAAGAGATGAACTGATTAATAATGGCGTCCATATCTTCAATGTCATGCACTATGCCATCTTTAAGATATTGATCTTCTTCGACCATCATCTCTGATGCTAATCGAATTCGCGTCAACGGCGTTCTCAGGTCGTGGGAGATCCCTGCCATTAGTAAGGCTCTATCTTGCTCTAACTGTTTCATACCGTGAGACATCTGGTTGAAAGTATTGGTCACTTCAACAATCTCGGTTGATCCACTCAAGGGCAGAGGTTCAGGGTAGTCGCCGCGAGACACCGCAGTCGCCGCTTTTTGTAAACGCCTTAGAGGCCGGTTTTGCTGACGCGCAAACCACCAACCGCCGGCAACACTTAGCGCACCTATCACCATTAAATAAAGGGTTAATGGCGAGAGATTTTTCTCGTTTAATCCAGCGAGTGGCACTTTAATCCATATTGAAGGGGCTTGCGGTGGACGGATCCAAATTTCAAACTCTTCGCCTTGTGCAATGCGCACTTCGGCTTCACCGTCTAAATATTCCGACATTTGTGACGACAGGAAGCCGTAATAAGTTGCTCGTTCGATACCTGCTTGGCGTGCATCTTTTTGATTGTAAAACTGCATCGCATCGTCACGTACTTTAGCGTTGAGCGCATCCACCATGGTCAGGTGTTCACGGCCAACATCCACACCGTCGACGAATAACAGTTTAACTTGGCGAGCAATAAGTTGGTTAATTTGCTGGTAGCTGGGTTTAATAAAATAAACCGCTACTGAGAGATAGGACACTAGCTGATTGGTAAGCAGTAAACAGCCAATTAACATTACTGTCTGACTGAAAGAACTGCGTGGTGTTACGCGGTGCCACCATCTCTTTTTCATAGCTTATTTACGCGATGCGCCATCTGGCACAAATACATAACCTAGGCCCCAAACGGTTTGAATATAGCGCGGGTTCGCGGCATCGACTTCAATCAAGCGACGTAAGCGTGAAACCTGCACATCGATAGAACGCTCAAGTGCTGAGTAGTCGCGACCACGGGCAAGGTTCATTAACTTATCGCGTGATAAAGGTTCTCTCGGGTGACTAACAAGCACTTTCAACACTGCAAACTCGCCGCTTGTGAGCGCAATAGCTTCTTCGCCATGGTGCATTTCGCGAGTCGCTAAGTTTAGTGAGAACTCACCAAAAGTGATCTCCTCCTCCTGCTGTGTTGGTGCACCAGGCACATCAGGAGTTTGACGGCGCATAACCGCTTTAATTCGCGCCAGCAGTTCCCGTGGGTTAAACGGTTTTGGCAGGTAGTCATCGGCGCCGAGTTCAAGGCCGATAATTCTATCGACTTCATCACCTTTAGCGGTCAGCATGACAATCGGGATTGGGTTACCGACTTGGCGCAGGCGGCGGCATATTGAAAGACCATCTTCGCCAGGTAGCATTAAGTCTAATACTAACAGGTGGAAGTTTTCACGCTCCAATAAGCGATCCATCTGTTCGGCATTAGCTGCACTGCGGACTTGATAACCTTGCTCCATCAAGTAACGCTCCAATAAGGCGCGCAGCCTCATATCATCGTCGACCACGAGAATTTTTGAGGTTTCTTGTCCCATGCGTAGGATCCTTTTTTGCTAGGAGGCCAAGTAGGTATTAGGCAACTGGCTGATATTGAATATGAATTAGCTTAATATAGCCGCTTTAACATGTTGATGACTAGCAGGTAATGAGTAAAAGCTAGCTTTAAGGTCATAAATAAGTATTTATTTTATGATTAGGTTATTGAAAAATAGTGCAATAATCATCATTTTAACGCTGTTTGTAAATTGTAACTAAATTGAACAAAGTATTGTTTGCTGCACTGTCAGCTAAAAAGCTGATTTTCCCCTAGCGCGAAAATACAGTGATAGCACTAAAATATGCTATGATTTTTGGCCACAGATTATCATTTCCTTCTAAAAAGTTGTCCCTATGAGAACCAATATCGTTACCCGTGAAGGCTTCAACAAATTGCAAAAAGAGTTGAACTACCTTTGGCGCGAACATCGGCCTGAAATAACCAAAATTGTCAGCTGGGCTGCGAGTTTGGGCGATAGAAGTGAGAATGCGGATTATACCTTTAATAAAAAGAAACTACGTGAAATAGACCGTAGAGTCCGTTATTTACGAAAAACCATCGAAAATGTACAAATAGTCGATTACTCACCCGCACAAGAGGGCAAAGTATTTTTTGGTGCTTGGGTTGAAATCGAGAATGATGATGGTGAAAAGCGCTGCTTTAAAATTGTTGGTTATGACGAGATTTTTGGTCGCAATGATTACATCTCCATCGATTCTCCCATGGCGCGGGGGCTTTTGAAAAAAGAGGTTGATGACGAAGCGGTTATTCATACTCCGGCGGGTGAGCAAGTCTGGTATATCAACCGTATTTCCTACCAAGGGTTTGAGCCATCTTAGCTTGAACTAGTTATTGCGGTTTTATGAAAGCCCGAATATCAATGTTCGGGCTTTTTTGTTGAAATTTATACTGTTTTACTAACGACACCCCTCAGTGTCAAACTCGAGAATAACCGTGCTGCCACCAGTTGAACCGCTGATCTCCAAGTATCCCCTGTAATCGTTGCCTGCTGCAATATAGATATACACCAGGATGCTACTTACACTTTATTATCGCCTAGCCACGCAAGATTACGTTGGCAATCAATTTACCAAGCGTTAATCGAAAAGTAATCGGGCAGGTTATCGGTCATTAGATTGATTTTTTTGTTGGTTTTATCAGCAGTATAAGGGAGTTACATCAAGGGTACTAATAGAAACTAAGCAGCAAGAGTAATGGTCAAGTTTAACCATTAAGTCAGTGTTTATTGCTGATTTCTTTTAAGTATCAATGACAGTGTGCTGTAGCTGGCGGACTATTTTCAATCAATTAAATTAGCAAATTCCATTTTTCAGCGTTAAAAGCGCGCGTGACGACATTAAAATTACAGCTTAGCTGTGGTATCTTGAGCGCAATATTATCTATTTGGCATCACTTCACTTTATGCAAAACATTGCACAGCTTATTGCTGAAGAATTAAACGTCCGTCTTCAGCAAGTTAACGATACGATTTCATTACTGGATGACGGTGCGACAGTACCGTTTATTGCTCGCTACCGTAAAGAAGCGACGGGTGGACTTGATGATGCGCAGCTGCGTACTTTAAACAGTCGTCTTAGTTACTTACGTGATCTTAATGAGCGTCGTAACGTGATATTATCGAGCATCGAAGCCCAGAGTAAATTAACCCCTGAGCTCAAAGCTGCGATAAATGCCGCTGATAGTAAAACTCGTTTAGAAGATCTCTACCTGCCTTATAAACCTAAGCGTCGTACCAAAGGTTTAATCGCCATTGAAGCGGGTATTGAACCATTGGCCGACTTTCTGCTTGCTAATCGCGGTGCTGATTGCGAAGCAAAAGCGGCGGAGTTTATCAATGCTGCAGCAGGCTTTGCCGATAGCAAATCTGTATTAGATGGTGCGCGCTTTATCTTGATGGAGCGTTTTGCTGAGGACGCAGAATTACTGCAGAAAATCCGTAGCCACGTTAAGCAAAATGCGGTGCTTGAAAGCCGTATGGCGAAGGGTAAAGAGAAAGAGGGTGCTAAATTTAGAGATTACTTTGAGCATTCTGAAAAGTTAACTAAGGTGCCATCACATCGTGCCCTAGCGATGTTGCGTGGCCGCAATGAAGGCATGCTGAGTTTAAGTATCAATGCCGATCCAGCCAAAGAAGCGAAGCAAGCTAGCTATTGTGAAGTGATCATTGCTGAGCACTTTAAGTTGGCACTAAACGATAGCGCAGTTGACCTATGGTTAAAGACTGTCGTGAGTGCCACTTGGCGAGTCAAAATTGCACTGCAGATGGAAACTGAGTTCTTTGGCCGCATGCGAGATGACGCAGAAAGCGAAGCGATTAATGTATTTGCGCGTAACTTAGGCGACCTGCTAATGGCGGCTCCTGCGGGTGCTAAAGCGACATTGGGTTTAGATCCTGGTCTGCGAAGCGGCGTTAAAGTAGCGATTGTAAATAACACTGGTAAGCTAGTGGCACACACCACTATCTTCCCCCATGCTCCACAAAAGCAGTGGGATAAGTCAGTTAGAACCTTGGCTAATTTGGCTAAAATGCATAAAGTTGAGCTTATCGCGGTTGGTAATGGCACAGCTTCTCGTGAAACAGATAAATTAGCCGCTGAACTTATCACCATGGTCAAAGCAGAACTGCCAAGCCTGACCAAAGTGATGGTGAGTGAAGCCGGCGCATCTGTGTATTCTGCTTCTGAGTTGGCCTCAGAAGAGTTCCCTGATATTGACGTGTCCATTCGCGGCGCGGTATCGATTGCCCGTCGTTTACAAGATCCGTTGGCTGAATTAGTAAAAATTGAACCTAAGGCGATTGGTGTGGGCCAATACCAGCATGATGTTAGCCAAAGCATGCTATCTACCTCGCTTGAAGCTGTGGTTGAAGATTGTGTGAATGGTGTGGGTGTTGATGTGAATATGGCATCAGCTGCACTGCTGGCACAGGTGGCTGGGCTTAATAAAACCTTAGCGCGAAATATTGTGACTCACCGCGATGAACAGGGACGTTTTACCAACAGGAAGTCACTGCTTAAGGTTGCGCGTTTAGGGCCTAAAGCCTATGAGCAAGCTGCTGGATTCTTGCGGATCAGCGATGCGGAAAACCCATTAGATGCATCATCTGTTCACCCTGAGGCCTATTCTCTGGTTGAGGCTATTGCTAGTGCAAAGCAACAATCAGTTGCCAGCTTAGTCGGTAATAGCGAACTGTTAACCAGTATCGACGCTAAAGACTTTATCACCAGTGATTTTGGCCTGCCAACGGTGACCGATATTTTGGCGGAGCTTGATAAGCCTGGACGCGATCCTCGTGGTGAATTTAAAACGGCGACCTTTAAAGAGGGTGTTGAGCAGATAGGCGACCTTAAGCCTGACATGATCTTAGAAGGTGTGGTCACCAATGTGACTAATTTTGGTGCCTTTGTTGATGTAGGCGTACACCAAGATGGATTAGTGCATATCTCTTCGATGACTGAGAAGTTTATTGATGATCCACATAAAGTGGTTAAAGCCGGTGATATTGTCAAAGTTAAAGTGATGGAAGTAGATGCTGAAAGGCGTCGTATTGGCCTTAGCATGCGCTTGACTGATAAAGCAGGCGAGGTTGTGAAACCAGCGCCACGCCCTTCGAATAATGCCGCAAAGCATAAAGGGGCTAAAGCGCAGTCTCAGTCGCACAATAAAGCTAAGCCAAAGCAGCCTGCCAATGCAGCGATGGGTAATGCTTTTGCTGATGCGTTTGCCAAACTGAAAAAGTAACCCACAAATTATCAGCCATAAGCCCCAACAGATGTGATATCTGTTGGGGCTTTTTTGTGCTCAATTTATATCAGCTCTTCTAACTTCACTACGCTCTTCACTCATTAACTTACCTAATAACCACTATACTCTCACTGAGCGATCTATAGGTTAATGAGGGAAAAAATGTGCGCTATGTTAGTTAAAACGACGGTAACTGAGCGATAACGTTTAAATAGCTTGAATATAACCTGGTAAAGGATATGTTATATCACGTTTAAAATTTGAAACTTATTGGCGACATGGAGGTCTGAACTAATTGGAAAACGCTTCATAGAAAGCGTTCACAGAACAAATTAGGATTACCATTTTGACTCGTTCACATACTTTAGGGCCGTTTCGCCCCATTATAATCTTTGCCGCTATCTCGTTAGTGATCATTATGCTCAGTCGATTAGGGTTGGCGATTTGGCAGTTTGATCGTGTTGATGTAGCTGCTGGTTGGTCACATTTATTGCTACAGGGCTTACGTGTTGATTTTGCGACTATGTGTTGGCTTTGGGGCGCCGCAGCGCTCGGTACCGCTATTTTTTCTGGCGAGCACTTGATTGGTCAAATCTGGAACAAAATATTACGTGTTTGGCTGACGCTTGGCCTCCTCACTTTAGTCTTCCTTGAGATATCAACACCTTCATTTATTGCTGAATATGGTGTTAGACCTAACAGGTTATATGTCGAATACTTAATTTACCCTAAAGAAGTGTTTTCAATGCTGTGGGCGGGTAGAAAGTTTGAATTGATTTTATCTGCACTTATTAGTGGTGCTGTGATTTTTGGTGGTTGGAAGCTAAGTGGTTACCTAATAAGCCAAAAGCAAACCTATCCTCGTTGGTATTGGCGTCCAGTATTAGGCGTGCTAGTGATAGTTATCGCGCTTTTAGGTGCGCGTTCAAGCCTGGGACATCGTCCACTTAACCCTTCTCTGGTCGCCTTTTCGAGCGATCCGCTAGTCAACTCATTAGTGACTAACTCTGCTTACTCTTTAGTGTTTGCTATAAAACAAATGGGCAATGAAGCCGATGCTGCAAAGATATACGGCAAACTGCCTAAAGAGGACGTGGTTAATATTATTCGTCGTGAAAGCGGCAGACCACTCACTGACTTTTTGTCAGATGAGTACCCGAGCATTTCTAAGAACACTGCCAGTTATCAAGGCAAGCCAAAGAACTTGGTGATTATTTTACAAGAGAGCCTTGGCGCAAGGTTTGTAGGCAGTTTAGGTGGCTTACCGTTAACGCCGAATATTGATGAATTGTCGAAAGAGGCGTGGGCGTTTGAACGCATGTACGCCACTGGTACTCGCTCTGTGCGTGGAATTGAGGCCGTAGTGACAGGCTTTACTCCGACTCCAGCGCGTTCAGTGGTAAAGCTAGGTCGTAGCCAAACTGGCTTCTTTACCTTAGCGTCGCTATTAAAGGAACATGGCTACCGCAATCAGTTTATTTATGGCGGTGAAAGCCACTTCGATAATATGCGAAGCTTTTTCTTGGGTAATGGTTTTACTGATATTGTTGATGAGTCAGATTACACCAATCCAAATTTTGTCGGTTCTTGGGGCGCTTCTGATGAAGACCTAATGAATCGGGCAAATGATGAATTTGAGCGCATGCATAGCGAGGGGCAGCCTTTCTTCAGCTTGGTCTTTAGTTCAAGTAATCATGATCCATTTGAGTTTCCTGATGGGCGTATTGAATTGTATGAGCAACCTAAGCAAACGGTGAACAATGCGGTTAAATATGCCGATTATGCCGTGGGTGAATTCTTTAAAAAAGCCAAACAGTCTGACTACTGGAAAGATACTATTTTTGTGGTCGTGGCAGACCACGATAGCCGAGTCGGTGGTGCTGAATTGGTACCTATTTCCAGATTCCGTATTCCAGGCCTGATCTTAGGTGAAGGTATAGAACCAAAACTTGATCCCCGTGTTACTAGCCAAATAGATTTAGGGCCGACGCTACTCTCTTTAATGGGCGTGAGTGATAACTATCCGATGTTGGGTCGTGACTTGACCAAAACTCCAGATGACTGGCCGGGACGTGCGTTAATGCAGTACAACAAAAACATGGCTTATCTTCGTGGTGACGATGTGGTTATTTTGCGCCCAGAGAAGCCGGCGGCAGGCTTTGTTTACGATGTGGATGCAGAAAAGCTTCATCCTAAAACTCAGTCCGATGAGATGAAAGAAACGGCTTTAGGTTGGGCACTATGGGGAAGTATGGCTTACCAACATGGGTTGTATAGCGATAAGAAGTTGTAGCTTTATACTGTGGTAAGCATGTCGGGCTCAGATTTTGGCTGAGTCCGAGTTTGATAAAATGCCTCTATATGTGCACCAAAGGCGCGGTAGAACTGTAACGTTTCATTCGGTAAATGTTTACTCTCTGCCGTTGCTTGTTTCTCTGCGGGCTGATTTGGTAGCTTGATGTCACTGCGCTTTAATGGTGAGCGGTAACTCAATAGCTGTTTTAAATCCAGTGCTGGGGGGCGCTTTTGTTGCTCCTGCTGAGATTGCTCCTGTTGTGACCCGCCTTGCTGCTTGTCCTGTACTGAACCACGTAACTTTGCCTGTGCTTGAGCTTGTTCGGCTGTACGTTCATTTTGCGGGTTAAAGGCGCGTTCCTCATGACCTTTACTGGCTTGTGGTGGCGGCAATACCGGTGGACGCTGTTGGTTATCCGTGCGCGCAGAGTCAGTCGCTACATTAGAGGTAGAGATGGGCACATTAGGATAATTGGTAACAACCAGCATAGACAATTCCATTTCAAGTCATGGTTAAATGTTAACCAATATTGACTTAATAATAAAGCTGTTTTGCTATTAAGAGTGTTGATTTGTTGTACTTTTAAGCCACTCTTGCACGCAGGTAACAAACTCATCTGTATGGCTGATAAAAGGCGCATGAGAAGCTTTTACCAGTATAGTGTCTTGAGTATTTTCCATCACTGGCATCAGCTTTATTACCCTGCGGGGAACCAGCCCATCAAGCTTGCCCCATATTCTCAACCAAGGTTGCTTTATCGTAGAGACTTGCTCTCTTAAATCAACATTAGCTAGCATCGCTAGTCCCTGTTCAAGTGCAACAAATTGCGCCTGCGGTTTAGCTAACACCCACTCTCGTAACTGTTTAATATCCCCTTTAGCGGTTTGGCTGCCCATAGCTTGAATGGCAAGAAAACGCTCAATGGTCTTATTGAGATCTTGCTGTAACTGGCGAGCAAACTGCTCCAACACGCTTGCAGGGATCCCTGGCCAAGCCTCCTCTTCACGCGCCATAAAGCAGGGAGATGAGGCAATGGTGCACAATCCGCTGACATGTTGTGGATACTTAACTGCCGCTAATGAGGCAATTAACCCTCCTAGTGACCAACCGATCCAGATAGCGGGTTGCGGTACGTTTGCAATGATAGTCGCAAGCCAGTCGTCTATTTCACCGTTAACGATTGGGCTATCACCAAAACCGGGCAGATCGACAAAGTGAAACCTATACTCAGGTAACATGTCAGGCAAAGCGTTAAATACAGCGCTATTGACGCCCCAGCCATGTAGCACCACAACATCGATACCTTGACCAGCTGATTTGACATGTAACTTAGTTTGACTCACAGACTTATCCTGTTGTTTTGATCATAACGTGTATGAAAAAGGAATTTCATTATTACTCAATCTGCCTTGCTGCGAAGGCTCGCGGCTATGTTACCCAATCGCTGCTTAATGTGCCATCAACAGATTTTATCGAATCAAACTGGTATCTGTGCTGTTTGTTTAGAGGCCTCTATTTATAACACTCCCGTTTGCCTAGGCTGCGGTAAAGAGATGCCTTTACTGGCTGAATATTGTGGAGGATGTCAGCGAAAAAACAGTTTAAAGGTCATTGCGGCTTGCCGTTATCATGATGGTCTTGGGCATTGGGTTGGACAGATAAAGTATCAGGCTCAATTTGCGATAATAGAGGTGATGGTTGATGCACTCATTAGGCGATTACATTTTTTAGATGAGCAAGGTTTTGTTAAAATGCCACAAGCAATTATTGCTGTGCCATTACACCCGCAGCGCCTAAGAAAACGAGGCTTTAACCAAGCTTGGTTGATTGCAAAAACACTGTCGACTAAGTTACAACTGCCGCTGCTTGATGGTGTGATCATTAGGCAAGCAAACACTTTGCCTCAGGCTGGGTTATCGGGTGCTATGCGTCGAAAAAATCTGCTCGATGCCTTTAGCTTAACTGCTGATATTGGTCAGCAGCGGGTCGCCATCGTCGATGATGTGGTCACCACTGGCACCACTGTTTCAGAAATCTCTAGTTTGTTATCTAAGCAGTATATCGATGCGCAAGTCTGGTGCCTCGCAAGAGCTGAGGCGCCAGGGCTCAATTAAAAGAGTGGCAACGGTTAATGAAGCGCAGGTATAAAATAGAGCGCATTGGCGTAAAGTTTTTCTGAGCCGAGCCAGATATTCCTAAACAATAGGTTATCAGTCAATGCAACGACCGCCCCTTTACCTCTGGACTCAACGATAACCGCTGGTGAATTAGCAAAACTGCTCTGATATTCTTGCGCCATATAGCCACTTAATAGTGGCTGTGAGGAATAGCTTGCTGCGACGCTAAAGTCGTTAGTTGCTTGTGCAAACCCAAGCGCTTTGTTTTTCATAACCGCTAAACGATTGCCGCTAATACCAAAGTTCATAGGGTGGCTCTTGTCTAGTTTCAACTCCACAATTGCACCACCAATCTCTTGTCTGGCACTAAAGGAGGATTTTTTATCGAAAGTAAGGCCTGCACCATTAAAGAGCTGTTTATAAAAGCGCTCCCCCCTAAGGCTAGTTTTGAGAAAGTTAGCTTTATTGAGCCAAGCGAGTGCACCTTTTTGAGCGATGACTATGCCACCATCAGCGGTAAAAGGAGCTAACTTACGAGCGAACTTCTCATCTAGGCCACTGTAACTGCCGCCAGCCAGAATAATATGACTGTAGTTACTGAGTTTGATGGTGCTGAGGTTATTAATATCGACTAAGGTTGTCGGTACTTTAAGTTGTGAGTCCATGTAATACCAAATCTGACCTACTTCGGGTATTGAGGTGCCTTTACCGCTAATAATTAGCGGCTTGATTGGGCGAACAACTTTAAAGTCTGGGCTGCCTAAATCGATCCCGCTCACCGAACTGCTCGAATTAGTGGCGGTAATTTCTAGTTGCATCTCTTGGCTGAGCTTAAGCAGCATTTTATTTAGATCATTGGCTGAGTGCCCATCTTGCTTCAAGGGGATCTGTAACGTGCCTGCAGGGAAGTCTAGTTGGCTATTATTGCTTTTTATTGCAAATGGTTTAGCGGCAAATTTGACCTGAACACCATGGCTAAGCAGTCGCTGTAATGCCGCAGCGGCTTGCTGTTGACGCCAATCAATCAATAAAGCAACAGCTTTAGGTGACCATTTAGGCTGCTTAAACTGCGGTGCTGTTTGACTCAATACACTGAGTTCGAGTTTGACATTTTGCCGTACGGTTAGGTTTAAAGCGTGTTGCAAATTCCAGGTCGAGACATCGTAAAAAGTCGGATCATTGAATTCAGTTCTATTATCAAATAGGGCTGTTAATAATGAGCTCTGGGCTTGATGATCGGGTACGAAGATACTGCTGTCTACCTCAAATGACCCTCCGCCTTGAGTCAATGGGTTGGTCAGGTAGTAATATTCTATATGGTGCTGCGATAACAGAGCCGTTAGCTGCTTAATACGTTGATTATCATTGGCTGTAGAGATCAAACGTCCAGACTGACGAGGTTTCTTTTTCTTGGGTTTTTGGTGCTTATTGCTGAAGAACTCAGTTTGGTAATCTTGCAGCTCCGACTTGAGGGCTAATGCACCTTTTAAGCTTGAAATAGAGGTTGCGTACTGATTATCTATCGCTTCATTAAAACGAACAATACCATTGCTTGAATCCTGCTGTTGGCCGCGAGCACTAGCCTGTTCAAACAATACGCCGATAGCGCCATTGATATCGGGGTAGGTTGAGCCTTTGCCATAAAAAAAGTCATCAAATAATTGGCGGCTAAAATAGCTTTGTTTTTTATCATCTAATACTGCTTGGTAATAGGCGGCTAGCTTTATGGTCAATTTTTGATTTGCTGCCGGTGTTAGTGGGTGAGTGCGCTCAGGTACACCGGGTTGAAAAAAGTAAGTTTGGTTGTGGCCCATTTCGTGAAAATCACCAACATAGTGGGGCTGCCAACGGTGAAACAGTGCAACTCTTCCTTGAGATTCAGGGTGTCTGAGAAACAACCAGTCTCGATTTAAGTCTGCCAGATAATGGTTACTTCTGCCGCTTGGCCAGCCTTGTTTATGTTCCTTATGGTTTGGATCGCTAACAGCTACTTTGCCTGCATAACCATTGGCCCAAGTTGAAAACCTATCCATGCCATCGGGGTTCTGGCTTGGGGTGATCAGCACCACGGCATTCTCGAGTAGATTGGTGACCCATTTGTCTTCACTGGTTGCCAGCATGTGGCTTAGTTTTAGTGCAGCATGGGCACCACTTGCCTCATCGCCATGTATTGAATAGGCCAGCCAAATAACTATTGGGCCAGACTGGTCGCCAAGATACTTAACTTGTTGCCGTTGTTGGAGTATTTTATCTAGTTGTTGTTGATTATTGACTGAGGTAATGACAGCCGTAAGTTGCTGGCGTCCCTCATGGCTGCTGCCAGTATTTTCTAGCGATACTCTTGGGTTCTGCTGTGCTATCTCTTTTAGGTAGTAGTTGACTTGATCATGACGGAGTAGGTGTTGCCCAAGTGGGTAGCCAAGAAACTCTTCAGGACTGGTAGTGGTGACTCCATAGAGTGGATTATCAGTCAGTCGGGTCTTTTTTGCCTCTGCGGAAACAGAGAGCAACATCAAAAAAACCAATACAAAGGTAACAGCAGTTTTCAGCATCGAAATGTTCATTATATTTATAATATTACGCTTAAATTAGCAGCTCCACGGCGACAAAACCATAAGCAACCGAGATAAAAAATTGTGATCAAAATAGCAATAATTCGCTTTGTGTGACCATTAAGGGCTATAAAGCGCGACTCAGTAGGAGTATTATAGGGCTAATTCTTACTAAAACACTCAGGTTTATTCCTGACGGAGCTATGTTTTCATGATTACCATTTCCGAAACAGCTCAGGCGCATTTTGTTAATTTGTTATCAGATCAGCCTGAAGGAACTCACATTCGAGTCTTTGTTATCAGCCCTGGCACAGCGCAGGCTGAGTGTGGTGTTTCTTACTGTCCACCAGATGCTGTTGAAGCAGATGACACAGAACTAGAGTTTAATGGCTTTAATGCCATGGTTGATGAGAAAAGCGCTCCTTTTCTTGAAGAAGCCACCATTGATTTTGTCACTGACCAGTTAGGTTCACAACTAACGCTGAAAGCACCAAATGCTAAGATGCGTAAAGTCTCTGGTGATGCACCATTGGTTGAGCGTATTGAGTATGTGATCCAGTCTGAGATCAACCCACAGCTAGCAAGCCATGGTGGTAACATCATGCTAGTAGAAATCACTGAAGATGGCATTGCCGTGCTACAGTTTGGTGGTGGTTGTAATGGTTGTTCTATGGTTGATGTAACGCTTAAAGATGGCATTGAAAAGCAGCTACTTGATATGTTCCCTGGCGAGCTGACTGGCGTTAAAGACGTTACCGAGCACCAGCACGGTGATCACTCTTACCAGTAATAGCAATCAGTAACGTTATGATTGAATTGAAAACGCGACCATTGGTCGCGTTTTTTATACTTATTGCTATTCGTCGAGTACTTTTTTTAGTTTAAACCAGTAATGTGCAGATAATGTTAGGCTGCGAGCCAGCATGAATGCACTCATCGCTGCCCATAGGGCATGATTTCCCTGATCTTGCAGTAAATACCAGGTGGGGAAAAACACTCCAAATGTCGCAATAATCATGCTGTTACGCATTATTTTACCTTGTGCTGCACCGATATAGACACCATCAAAAAGATAGGAGCCAAACGCTAGCAGTGGCAAAAATATCAGCCAAATAAGGTAGTCATTAGCGACCTGTTGCACCTGTGAAATACTGGTAAGCGTGCTAATAATATGACTGCCAGCGCCAGCAAAAAAGAGGGTGAAACCAATGGCTGCAATGGCTGACCATGCCCAAGCGAGAGTGACGGACTCTCTCATTAATTTAGCATTTTTTTGACCATAAGCTCTACCAACTTCGGCTTCTGCGTAATAGGCAATACCGTCAAGCGCATAGGAGATGAGTAATAGTAAGTTTAACAGCACTGCATTGGCCGCCACCGTATTATCACCTAGGCTAGCACCGTAAAAAGTCATGAAGGTAAAGGAGAGTTGTAAGCATAAACTACGGACAAAAATATCGGTATTGAGGCTAATCAGCTTGCGGTAACTGTGCAGTGTCAGTTGCTTGCAAATCGTCAGTAGTTGAAAACCAGCTAAACGATTAAGTTGACGTTTAACCAGTGTTAGTGCAACCGCAAAACCAGCCATATCAGCAAATACAGATGCCAACGCTGCACCACGAACGCCCCAATCTAAGCCAATGACAAACAGTACATCTAAAATAATATTGACCAGATTGGCTATAATTAGCTGCCACATGGCAGCTTTTGGTTGTTGTCTACCGAGTAACCAGCCAAGCATGACCAGGTTTAACAGTGCGAATGGAGTTGACCAGATCCGTACTTGGAAATACTCACGGCAATAGCGTTCGACCTCGATACTGGCGTCGGACATTGCCATGGCTAGATTGACGATTGGTAATTGCAATAATACAGCGGCAAGCCCGAAGATTAACGCTAGACTGCCTGCTTGCACGAGTAGTTTGTATTGTTGTTGAATGTCATTTGCACCATAGGCTTGAGCAACTAATCCTGTGGTTGCCATGCGTAAAAATCCAAGTAACCATATAATTAAGGTTATAATCGTTGACCCAACAGCCACACCGCCTAAATAATAGGCATTACTGAGATGGCCGACGACCGCTGTGTCGACGAGACCAAGTAGCGGCACAGTAATATTCGACAAGATCATTGGCAATGCCAATGCGAGAAGCTGTCGATTCTTTTGTTGGTTTAACAGTATGGCAATCATTATAGAGGTCTAATATTTATGGTTAAAAACGTGTTACTTGCGCTATTGGCGCTGACGGGTTTTTCAGTGCAAGCGGCGGTGATTCTGCAATATCACCATGTATCTGATACCACTCCAGCTATTACCAGTGTAACGCCAGCCCAATTTAAAGAGCAGATGCAGTACTTGGCTGAAAATAATTTTAATGTTGTGCCACTGTCTGAAGTGGTGGAGTCAATAAAGGCGCAGCAGCATTTACCTGCTAAAACGATTGCGATCACCTTTGACGATGGCTATCGCAGTATTGCTAACACCGCGCATCCTATCTTAAAGCAATACAAATTTCCCTACACGCTTTTTGTCTCCGTGGAGCCAATACAGCAGAAATATGGTGAGATGATGAGCTGGCAGCAACTTATCACGCTGTCTGAAGAGGGCGCTGAAATTGCCAACCACACTTGGGGGCATGAGCACCTGATCCGAGTGGAAAAAGGTGAGAGTGAACAGCAGTGGTTAACTCGTATTGAGAATAACATTTTGCGCACCGAATCGGAGATTGCCAAAGCGACTGGCCAAAACCATAAAATGCTGGCTTATCCATATGGTGAATACAATCAACAGATCGAAGATATGCTGACTAAGCATGGTTTTATCGCTTTTGGTCAGCAGTCCGGTGCCGCTGGGCCGCATTCACCTTTAACGGCATTACCACGGTTTCCTGTTGCAGGGGCTTACGCCGATCTTGATAGTTTAAAGGTCAAGCTACATAGCCTTAATATGCCAGTGATTGAGCAGACCAATAGTGATCCACAGTTGCAGTTTGGTCAGTGGCGACCAGAGATCAAAGTGAAGCTAGACATGTCTGACATCAACGCCTCACAGTTGATGTGCTTTATTCAAGGGCAGGGTGCCAAAAAGCCCAATTGGATCAGTGCAGATGAATTTACTATCCGTGCAGAACTTGATTTGCCTGCAGGACGTTCGCGCTATAACTGCACGGCACCGAGTAAGCACCAAGGTGGTTACTATTGGTTTTCTCAGCCTTGGGTAAGAGCCAAAGATAATGGTGAGTGGATAGCAGAATAACGCTAACGATGCGAATCAACCAAGGGTGTACTTTTATTTAGATGAAGGCCCCTTGGTAACGTGGTTTTGGAGGAATGTGAGTTTCCATCTAGCATCAGTGGTTCCAATGAGCCTTATCTGCGCAGATACAACCTAATGATATGGGCTAAGCATGAGCCAGCTAACTCACTTTACTGTAGAAATGAGTTAATCCCTGACTTAGGTCGCTCCGATGACTTGCGGTCTGTGATAGTTAGCCATTGCCATACTTTGCAATCAATGCATTTACATCGTGGATAAGCGCGCTATTTTTAATCTGTGGCAGCTTGCCTGGTGTATCGGATTTAGGCTTGATAATGGCGACTTTCTCACCGTGTGGTGAAACTAGCGCAAATGAAGCGCTGTGATCGACCTGATAATCCTCTCCATTACCGACCATGGCATAAACAAAACCAAGGCTGCGAGTTATCGGGTATAACTGTTTATGTTCAGCGGTGACGGCAATAAACTCAGGGTTAAAGAAGTTGGCGTAATTAAGTAAGGTATCAGTTGAATCTCGCTGTGGATCAACCGACAGAAAAATAATTTGTAAATCAGCATGATCTTGTAATTCGGGATAAGCTGCAGTGAGTTTCCCCATGGTCGTTGGACAAACATCAGGGCAGGAAGTGTAGCCAATAAAAAACAGGCTCCACTTTCCAACAAGATTGTCATTGGTGAATGCTTGTCCATGCTGATCTGTTAAAACAAAAGGGGCAATGGCTTGGGGAGCTGGAAACTCAAAGCTCGTCTGCAATTGTAGCTCTTTTGGTTGGCTAAACTGTATTGCAACCCAAGCACCGGCTGAGGCCAGAACAATCGCCGCTATTATCCATGACAACTTCATTGTAGTTTCCTCTCCTTAAACTGGTATTAGCCCCATAAATAGTGGTCAACCAAAAGTGCAATAAACAGCAGCATCAGGTGATAGATGGAGAACTTAAATACGTTCATCGCGAGACCAGGCGTTTCATGAAACTTAAGCTGCCATGCTTTATAGATAAAGCCTGCGCTTAATAGCGTCGAGCTGACTAAATAGACTGGGCCACACATGCCAACTAGGACCGGCAGCAAACAAGCAATGGCTAGCAAAATGGTGTAGAGAAAAATACAGGTTTTAGTAAATTCAACACCATGAGTCACTGGTAGCATGGGAATATCTACCTTGGCATACTCGGCTTTTCGGTGAATTGCTAATGCCCAAAAATGTGGTGGGGTCCAAGCAAAAATGATTATTACCAATAGTAGCGCATTGCCATGAAACTCCCCTGTAACTGAAGTCCAACCCAGTAGTGGCGGCATCGCTCCAGCAAGCCCGCCAACCACAATGTTTTGCGGCGTTGCACGTTTTAAGTAAGCGGTGTAAACCACTGCATAGCCGATGAGGCTGGCAAAAGTGAGCCATGCGGTTAATGGGTTGACCAAGGCATAGAGAATGACAAAACCTAATATCCCGATACCAAAAGAGAAGACCAGTGCTTTGGTGATAGAGACCTTGCCTTTGGGCAGTGGACGGTTATAGGTTCTTGCCATCAAGCCATCAATACGGCGATCGATAAGGTGGTTAAATGCCGCCGCGGCGCCTGCCATCATGCCAATGCCTGCCATACCCGCGACTAGAGGCTGTAGTGGCACAGTGCCTGGCACTGCGAGACACATACCTACCAGCACTGTTAATAGCATTAGCGCGACGACTTTGGGCTTGGTCATCTCATAATAGGCGCGCCACTGCAACAGTGGTGTTGCTGTGCTTCTGGATAGTGATATTTGTTTTTCCATGGCTTACACCTCGTTATTTTTCACTGAACACGCTTAAATACGCTGATATCTACTTGTTTATTGTTGGTATTATTATGTTTTCCGCCATAAGGCGTAATTAATAAATACCAATGTCAGTAGCAGTAGCGCAGCACCTGCGTTATGCGATACCGCTATCCCTAAAGGTAGGTGTAGCACGACATTGCTTATGCCCAAAATGACCTGTAACACCACTAATCCAGCTAATAACCAAGCTGCATTACGTATAGTGCTTGAATGCGCCTTAGTGATCAGTTTGAACGCTAACCCAAGTAGCATCACAGCAGTAATAATCGCCCCAATACGGTGGGCAACGTGGATGGTCATTCGAGCAGAGTAATCTAATACGCCAAACTCATAACTGGGATGATCCCCTTGAAATGGCGAAAATGCGGCACTGAAGTTGAGGTTGTCAACCCAATTGCCTTCGCATATTGGCAGTGAAGTACAGGCTAGTGCGGCGTAATTTGAAGAGGTCCAGCCGCCTAAGATAATCTGCAGTAACAGCACACAAATACACGTCAAGGCAAAAACAGACAGCTTTCTAGCGGGAGCATCGCCACCAGGAATGCGTAACGGTTTACTGCGAAGGTAGAGCAGTAAGAGTAATGAGAACAATGCAAATCCACCAATGAGGTGTGACATCACCACGATAGGCATCAGCTTCATAGTGACGGTCCACATCCCCAAAGCGGCTTGAAAAACGATAAGTGCAGCTATAAACATAGGTAGCTTTTTGGGCGCATCAGCTTTGCGTAAGCTCATGATCAAAATAACTAACACCATTAACCCTAAGGTGCCGGCAATATAGCGGTGGATCATCTCAAGCCAAGCTTTTTCCGATTCTACCGTGTGTTCTGGAAAGGCATTTTTTGCAGCGGCAAGCTCATGGCTAGCGCTTGGGACTTTAACCATGCCATAGCACCCTGGCCAATCAGGGCAACCAAGACCAGCATCGGACAGGCGAGTATAGGCGCCCATCATAATCACGCACAAAGTAAAAACTAAAGTGACTTTTAGTAGAGGTTTAATATCCATTAAGTACCCCTATGTTTTGGTTATCTGTCATAAAGAAGCTGGTATAAGCAAATCGATGCATAATCACGCAAAGAGTAAAAACCAAAGTCACTTTAAGAAGAGGCTTAATATCCATTAAGCACCTCCGGTTACTTTAGGTGCGACGAGGTGGGTATAAGCTAATCGATGCATAATCACGCAAAGAGTAAAAACCAAAGTTAGCTTTAGCAGTGGCTTAATATTCATTAGCCGATCCTCGATAGCTTAAGCATCTTTCTTAAGTCAGCCACAATCGCTTTACCCTGCATTATTTGCGCTTGATGACTGGTGGTGATCGGGTAACTCATGACCATACTGCCAAGGGGATCGACGACGACAAACTGTTGATCTTTGAGTAACTGAGTGATTGCTGGGTTAGGTGTAGCGGTAATAAAGTCGAATGATTTTAGTGCGGAGCTATCACTGTTTTCACCGAGCATGATGATGGTATGCACTCGGTCTTGGTTTCGACCTAATGCAACATGACTTTGTTGCAAAATATACAGTCTATCTAGGCAGGTACTATCGCAAACCGCCGGTAACAGATATAGCAATTGCCACTCTTTAGGCTGAGGGTTGGTCATATCTAGGCTTTGATAGCTTATGCCAACATCTAGCAGTTCACCCTTGTTAGTTGCGCCACCATTATACAGTCCAAAGCTCAAAATCAGCTTGGCCGCGATAACAGGTACAGCAAAGGCCAGTAATAGTAATAGCAGTGTTTTCTTACCGTTCTTTTTGGGGGAGTTCATTCCATCTCCTCTGTATTATTTGGGTATCACCTTACCTTTGTGGCTGCACCGCCTCGTTGGGGAGTGTCAGCATGCATTACCAATACAGCTAAGGTAATAAGCAAAACGACGGTAATCGTGAACATCTTAATATCAGTGCACCCCGAAACGGCTAGGACGCATATTTTCTAACCTACATGGTCTATTCTGGCTTAGCAATAGTGATGTTGTTATAAAGTTAAATTACTTATCTCTTTGTTTTAGTTTGCGAAAAAGCAAGTAAAGCATAATGAATCCAAACACGCCTGCCATGCTAAACCATTGAACCGCATAGCCTTGATGCTTTTGGGCTGACAAAGGTATGGGCTGCCACGGGTGCGGCCGGGTGTCGTTAGGTAGATTACTAGGTTGCAATACGCTATTGGCGAGAGGGTGATCGATTAGCTCGGACAGCTGCCCAAGGTTGAGGTTTTGAATACGTTTGGGCCAGCCGGGTTCTGCCATTAATTGCGAGCTCATTGGATTACTTTCTTTTTGGTATACCCGACCTTTGAGCTGCAAAGGCTGTTCAACGGGTTCGATTTCTGGCAGCGCAGCGCGGTTATGCCCGCCGGCAACAAACCCAAGCTCTACTAGCAACCATGGTTGCGTCGGGCTTATTTCAAAAGCTTGATAAGCTAAATAACCGACTCGTCTATCAAGCACTTGGTTATCAAGTAAATAAATGTACTCTGTGGCTGGTCTAGCTTGGGTGGTGAGTTTAAAACCTGTAGGGTTTTCAGTCGTCGGCAGTGCTAGGAGTTGTGAGTAATCGAGTTCAGTACTTGCTTGACGTTCATTTAGGGCTGCTTGCCATTGCTGCTTTTGCTGACCCCGTTCGAGCTGCCAAAAACCTAACTTGACCAAAATCGAAAACACTATCACAGTAGAAAGCACAATAAAAAACCATGCGGCCGTCACCCTGACTCGAGGAATCTTAATGAATGCACTATTTGTTTTTAAAGTGGTTTTAGTACTGCTACTACTATTCATACTTGTTAACTTAGCGCGAGCCTTATTTGTGATGGTTAAGGGCGAAAATAAAGTACCGATGAGCCAGTTTTTAGGCCGCCGAGTACTCTTTTCAGTACTGGTGGTTGTATTGCTGCTACTCGCATTAGGGACTGGGATTATTACGCCTAACCCCAGACCCTATTAATGCGTTATTTATCTATAGTACGTAGACGAAGATAAACAGACATAGCCAGACCACGTCAACAAAGTGCCAATACCAACTACCTGCTTGAAAAGCAAAATGCTGTTTAGGGGTAAAATGCCCCTTAAGCACTCGCATGAACAATACGATAAGGAACACGGTACCTAAGGTAACGTGCATACCGTGAAAGCCGGTGAGCAAGAAGAAGGTGTTGCCGTAAATCCCGGAATCTAGCGTTAGCCCCATTTCAGTGTAGGCGTGTACATATTCCTCTACCTGCAGAAACAGGAAGCCAATACCCAATAAAATTGTAAGCCCTAGCCATAGGGTCAACGCTTTGCGCTTGTCCTTTTCTAAGCCGACATGTGCAAAGTGCAATGTCACTGAAGAGGTAAGTAGGATCAGTGTGTTGTACAGAGGTAATCCGGTCCAGCCCATGGCTTCAGTGGTGGTGCCATCTGGCGTAGTAACTAACGGCCAAACCGCTTCAAACGTTGGCCAAAGGACTTCATGAGTCATGGCATTATTTGATGCACCACCTAACCAAGGTATCGCGATCATGCGGGCGTAAAATAGTGCGCCAAAAAAGGCCGCAAAGAACATCACTTCCGAAAAGATAAACCAACTCATACCTTGTCTAAATGAGCGATCCATTTGCTTGGAGTAAAGCCCAGCCATCGATTCAGCAATAACGGTTCTAAACCAACCAAAAATCATAAAAATGATGATGGCGATACCTGCTAGTAAAATATAACCGCCACTGCCGCCTTCCGTTTTTAACTCAGAGACATAGCTACCTGCGCCATAGGCGATCAGGAATAGACCAATGGCACCTATGATCGGCCAAGCACTTTGGGCTGGCACGTAATAAGGTTCGTGCTTAATTGTCATCTTGTGGCTCCTTGCTCTTCATTATCGACTGCGCCAATAATCGGCTCGCACGCTGTGCTAGCCCTTTAAAAGGGTGGTATAAGGTGTTCATCTCGCGGCTCCTTACTCTGCAACCATTTCGACATAGCCTTTGTCGGTGATGTTGTAGAGGGTGTAAGAGAGGGTCAAGGTCGAAATGGAGTCCGGTAATTCTGGGTCCACATAAAAGATGAGTGGTAGATCTGCACTGGCAGTAGGCTTGAGTACTTGCTGATTAAAACAAAAACACTCAGTTTTATTAAAGTAGGCAGCGCCTAGCCCTGGAGAGACGGACGGTATTGCTTGGCCGACAATATGTTCTGTCGACAAATTCTTAGCAACAAAGTGAGTCCGTATTAACTCGCCTGGGTGCACCTGCATGGTATTCATTTCCGGTTTGAATTCCCAAGGCATATCGCTTTGTATTTGGGACATAAACTCAACGGTTACCGTTCTACTTTTATCTACCGTGATGGGCTTATAAACACTGGCAGTACTTTGAGTCTTGCCATTAATGCCTAAGGTATCGCAAAGCACATCATATAAAGGCACCAGAGCAAACCCAAAGCCAAACATACCAACAGCGCCAAGAATGAGCATGCCGATAAGTTTTTGATTCGATTTACCCTGTACCTGTTTCATCTTTATTTCACCTCTGGTGGTGTTGTAAACGAGTGGTAAGGCGCTGGACTTGGAATGGTCCATTCTAGTCCTTCTGAGCCTTCCCAAGGTTTAGCCGGGGCTTTTTCACCGCCGCGAATACACTTGAGTACCACCGCTAAAAAGATAAATTGTGATAGGCCAAAGGCAAAGCCGCCGATAGATACAATTTGGTTTACGTCGGCAAACTGAATCGCATAATCAGGAATACGCCGTGGCATACCTGCTAAACCGAGGAAATGCATCGGGAAAAACAATACATTTACCGAGATAACAGAGCACCAAAAGTGCCAACGGCCAAGCGTTTCGCTATACATATTACCGGTCCATTTTGGCAGCCAATAATACGCCGCTGCCATAATGGAGAATATTGCACCTGTCACCAGTACATAGTGGAAGTGGGCCACCACAAAGTAGGTGTCGTGATACTGGAAATCAGCAGGAGTAATCGCCAACATCAGCCCTGAAAAGCCGCCGATGGTGAAGAGTATGATAAACGCGACGGCAAACAACATTGGCGTTTCAAAGCTGATAGAGCCGCGCCACATGGTCGCAACCCAGTTAAACACTTTCACCCCTGTTGGCACTGCAATCAGCATGGTGCAATACATAAAGAAGAGTTCGGCAAACACCGGCATCCCCGTAGTAAACATATGATGTGCCCAAACCAAAAACGATAGCACCGCGATACTCGCGGTGGCGTATACCATCGAAGCATAGCCAAACAAGGGTTTACGGCTAAAGGCAGGCACAATCGCTGAGATAATACCGAAGGAGGGCAAGATCATGATGTAGACTTCAGGATGTCCGAAGAACCAAAATATATGCTGGAACATCACCGGATCGCCACCGCCTGCTGCGTCAAAAAACGCAGTACCGAAATACTTATCGGTTAATACCATGGTCACGGTGCCGGCAAGCACCGGCATCACCGCTATCAGTAAGAAGGCGGTAATTAACCAGGTCCAAACAAATAAAGGCAACTTCATCCACGTCATGCCGGGGGCTCGCATATTGACTATGGTTACCACCACGTTAATCGCCCCCATGATCGAGCTTATCCCCATTATGTGCACTGAAAAAACAAAAAGTGCCGTGCTATCAGGGCTATATGTTGTCGACAGAGGTGCGTAGAAGGTCCAACCAAAGTTTGGCCCACCACCTTCCATAAACAGTGAGCTCAATAGAATCGCAAAAGCAAAAGGTAGGATCCAGAAGCTCCAGTTATTCATGCGAGGCAGTGCCATATCTGGCGCGCCAATCATCATCGGGATTAGCCAGTTTGCTAAGCCGGTAAAGGCGGGCATAACAGCACCAAACACCATGACAAGGCCATGTACTGTGGTCATCTGGTTGAAAAAGTTAGGTTCGACTAACTGTAGACCCGGCTGGAATAACTCAGCGCGAATGACCATAGCCATTGCGCCACCAGTTAGGAACATGATGAAGCTAAACCATAAGTACAGCGAACCAATATCTTTATGGTTGGTGGTTAAAACCCAACGCATTATGCCTTTCGGCGCCCCATGATGGTGGTCATCATGGTGATCGTCGTGAGCGGCGGGTGAATCTTGAGTAATCGTGCTCATTTTAATCCCCTACTTTCCGTGACCAACAACGTCAGAAGCCTGAACCGCATCACCTGAGTTATTACCCCATGCATTGCGCTCGTAAGTCACCACTGCAGCTAGTTGTTGTGGCGTTAACTGCGAGTAAAATGCCTGCATTGCCGTGCCGGGCTTACCGTTGATAACAATATCAAGATGATCTGACACTGGACCTGTGATTACCGGACTACCGACTAATGAAGGGAATACCGGTGGCATACCCGCACCTGTTGGCTGGTGGCATGCAACGCAACTGGTCATGTAGACTTTCTCGCCCATGGCCATTAACTCGTCCATGGATAAATCATCCAATACAACTGCTTTCACCTCTTCTACAGCTGCAGTTACCTTAGCTTCAACGGCTTCGGTTGCTGGTAGAGTCGCGGGTAAGGTAGTCGGGGTTGCATCTGCGGCAGCGGGGTTTGCACTTTGCCCTGCACTAACATCTGCTGCTTGCACACTATCGCCAGAGTCATTGCCCCAAGCATTACGCTCAAAGGTCACAACTGCCGCAATTTCTGTCGCAGTAAGTTGTTTAGCAAAGGCTTGCATTGCTGTACCTGGCTTACCATTTACCACGATATCGATATGGCCTGCGACAGAACCCTTGATAATAGGGCTGCCGATAAGTGACGGGAATACACCCGGTAAGCCTGCTCCATTGGGCTGGTGGCATGCGGCGCAGCGAGCCAAATAAACCTGCTCACCTTGCGCCATCAACTCATCCATACTCAAGGTTTGGGATAGGGCTGCTTTTGCTTCAGCTTCAGCATTGTTGGCGGCCTGCTTTTGAGCGATGAGCCATTTATCAAAGTCGGCCTCTGATAATGCTTCGACAACAATTGGCATAAAACCATGGTCCTTGCCGCATAGCTCGGCACATTGACCTCGATAAACACCGGGCTTATCTATTTTGGTCCATGCTTCGTTGATAAAGCCTGGGTTAGCATCTTTTTTAACCGCAAAAGCAGGCACCCACCAAGAGTGGATCACATCTTCTGAGGTCATTAAAAAACGCACTTTGCGATTGATAGGCAGCACAAGTGGCTTATCTACTTCAAGTAAGTAGTGTTCGCCTTTCTTTTCTGTTCCTTCAATTTGTTCGCGGGGAGTCGACATTAAGCTGAAAAACTCAACGTCTTGGTTAAAGTAACTGTAATGCCACTTCCACTGTGAGCCAGTGATTTTGATGGTTAAGTCAGCATCGCTTGGATCTTCCATGGCAATCAATGTTTTGGTTGCAGGAATTGCCATGCCTATAAGAATGATAAAAGGCACTACAGTCCATAATATTTCGACTTTAGTACTTTCATGAAAATTGGCGGCGACTGCGCCTTTTGATTTGCGGTGGTTGATCATGGCATAAATCATTACGCCAAAAACAACTAAGCCAATAGCACAACAGATGTAAAGGATGATCATGTGCAGGCTATAAACCTGTTCACTGATCGCCGTCACGCCCTCTGTCATATTAAGTGGCATTTCTGATGCAAAAAGTGCAGGCGTAAATATTAGCGCCAACACACAATACAACAATTGCTTCACTAGACTTCTCCTCTGTCAACAAGACAAAGAAGAGTCACACAGTAAGTCTCTGCTCTATGTAAACTCTTCAGTTCCCAAAAAAGCAACGATGACTTCAAAGTGCACGAGTGGCGTGTCAATCGTGTCGTTATATTATGTGTCGACTATCGATATGACTTTTGTAATTTCCAGTATCTATCTACTGGTTAGTGTAACCACTTTGGCACCTACGGCTGAAATATATCAGGCCGATCACAGTCTTCATATACTCTAAAAGGATCTACAGTCCGTACATAAAGACCGACGACTAAATCGCTCGGATATAACAAAAATATCGTTGTTATCAGTTCCTACCCTACTTGGTGTTGAAATATTGATCAAGATCACTTTTTGACTAATTTCACGTGTTAGGGAAATAAAAAAGCTTCCCGAAAGGAAGCTTAGAAGAGTAATAGAAATAATGGCTTAATGAATTGAGGTGAATAATGAACCTTGATTATGCATCTTATCCTGTGTGTTTATTGCGCTGTCAGGTAAGTGAGCATTCGCATTTTCAATCACGATACCGAGTGCTTGGGCACTTTTAGCGACTAATTGTAGGCGTCTATTATCACGTGCATCTAGGCTATTTGCCCAAGTAATTACTGCACTTGATGTGCCGCTTGTGAGTGCTTTTTCCATTGCCCATAAGGTTTCGACTTCATCTTTGGCATGCACCAGTAAAATTCTATCCATGCGCACACCTGCTGTTGCAAGCATTTGCTTGTAACCAATATTAGGTGGGCTAATTAAGACAATCCAGCGACCTTGTTGGCTCAGTTGAGCCAATTGACCACTTAGCTTTTTTAGCTCATTACGCCCTTGAGTTGCCGATACCATAGTTTCAATATCAGTGCTCTTTTTAGTCATAGAGGAAGTTGGCATATCTTGCCACAGACCTGGATGACGGGGGCTTACACCTAATAATTTGTTCATTGCCAATCTCCATTGCGGATCACGCCAACGGCTAAACCTTCAATGCTAAGGCTTTGGTTTGCTAGATCCACTTCTATGGGTGAGTAATCTTCATTTTCAGCATGTAAAAAGACTTTATTACCTTTCTTTTCAAAGCGCTTAACGGTTACATCATCTTCAACACGAGCTACCACTACTTGGCCGTTACGTGCTTGCTGACTTTTATGTACAGCTAACAGATCACCTTCAAGTATGCCGATATCTTTCATGCTGTCACCGCGTACACGCAGAAGAAAATCAGCAGAAGGACGGAACATCGTTGGGTCAACTTTATAGTGTTGCTCGACATGTTCTTGAGCAAGTATTGGCTCACCTGCAGCCACTTGGCCAATCAGTGGTAAACCAGACTCTGTCTCTTCTGTATCTTCCTGGGTAAGTCTAATTCCTCTAGAAGTGCCAGGAATGATCTCAATACACCCTTTTTTGGCCAGTGCTTTTAAATGCTCTTCAGCGGCATTAGCAGACTTAAAGCCTAAACGTCTAGCAATCTCTGCACGGGTAGGTGGCATGCCTGTGTCAGAAATATTTCGTTTAATCAGTTCTAAAATTTCTGCTTGGCGCGGTGTAAGTGGTCTCATGGTTGAACCTGTTTTTCTATACAGTACCTGTCAGTATATACAGTAATTCAGTCAGTGCAAGTATTAACCATATTAATGTAAGCATAAGTTAAATTTACATTTATCTCGTGTCGCCTTTAATGTGGTGGCTAATGCCTGCTGGAGGGGGCGTTAATCAATATTAATCTAGAGTGTATGTACTAAGTTGTAGCTAAGTCATTGTTCTATAAATGCACAATAGCTTCCAGTGCCGATTGTAAAGCAATTGCGCAAAGCGTTAGGAATTCTGGTATTCTACGGGGTTATTAGAAGCGACTAACACTGCAAGCGAATCATGTCGAAAAAAGACTCTCTTTGGTTTAAATCTTTACGCTGGATCCAGAAAAAGTTGGTACACACTATTGTGGTACCTCACGATCCTTTTGATGATCTCAATCTCGATCCAAGCAAACCGCTCGTTTATGTCATGAAAACAGAATCAGTGAGTGATATTGCTGCTTTAAGTGAAATGACCGGCACGCTAGGCCTACCTAGCCCTTATGATGACATAGAGGTCAATGGCGTCAGTGCGCCACGGGTTGTTTGTCTTGAAGGCAGCAAACCGTTATTTGGTGAACGAGAAAGTGCTGAACAGTACCTACATTGTTTCAAGCGTTTGCTAAGTGTACATAAGCAGAATGCTGAGCTCGATATTCAGCTAGTGCCTGTTAGCCTCTACTGGGGGCGTACTCCAGGTAAAGAAGATGACACCATGCGCGCGGCTGTTTTGGAGCGTCAGAATCCAACTTGGTTACGTAAATGTTTGATGATCCTATTCCTAGGTCGGCATAACTTTGTGCAGTTTTCTAACGCGGTGTCACTGCGCTACATGGCAGATGAACATGGCACTGATAAGCGTATCGCTCAAAAGCTCGCGCGCGTTGCCCGAGTGCATTTTCAGCGTCAGCGCAAAGTGATGACAGGGCCTCAACTGCCTAAGCGACAAGCGCTTTTCCATGCTTTGCTGAAATCAGATTCGATTACCAAGGCGATAAAAGAGGAAGCTGCGAGCAAAAAGATCTCAGAAGCTGAAGCGCGTGCTAAAGCAATGGAATATCTTGATGAAGTAGCAGCTGATTACTCCGACAGTTTGGTACGCATAGCCGAGCGTTTTCTAACTTGGTTGTGGAATAAGCTTTATAAAGGGATCAACATTAAAGGCGCGGAGCAGATCCGTCAGCTACACCATGATGGTCACGAAATAGTTTATGTACCGTGTCACCGTAGCCATATGGACTACTTGTTGCTGTCTTACATTCTTTACTATCAAGGTATGGTACCACCGCATATTGCTGCCGGTATTAACCTTAACTTCTGGCCTGCTGGGCCGATGTTCCGTCGTGGCGGTGCATTCTTTATTCGTCGTAGTTTCCGTGGTAATAAGCTTTATACAGCGGTATTCCGAGAATATTTAGATCAATTGTTCACTAAAGGTTACTCGGTGGAGTACTTCACTGAAGGCGGACGTTCGCGTACCGGTCGCTTATTGGCGCCTAAAACAGGCATGATTGCGATGACGCTTAATAGTGTTCTTCGCGGTGTAGAGCGACCTGTAACGCTAGTGCCTGTGTATTTGGGTTACGATCATGTGATGGAAGTGGCGACTTATCATAAAGAGCTTAGTGGTAAGAAGAAAAAGAAAGAATCTGTCTGGCAGGTATTTGGTGCGATTCGTAAGTTAGGCAACTTTGGCCAAGGGTATGTGAACTTTGGTAAGCCTATAACGCTACATAACTTCTTAACTGATGAAGTGCCTAATTGGCGCGAAGATATAGCCCAAGATCCTGAGCAAAAACCAACTTGGTTAACGCCAGCGGTGAATACTTTAGCTAGTCAAGTGATGACCAATATTAATGATGCTGCAGCCGTGAGTTCGGTGACGTTAACCAGTTTAGTATTATTAGCGTCAGAGCAAAATGCGCTTGAGCGTAGTCAGCTTGAAAAGCAGTTAGATCTTTATCTTACATTGCTAAAAGAGCTGCCTTATACCCAGTACACCTCTGTCCCTGAGGGGAATGGTAAAGATCTAGTTTCTCAAGGTCTTGAGCTGAAGAAGATTCAGATTGAAAGTGACGCGCTTGGTGACATTATCTCTATTGATGACAGCATCGCGATCACCATGACTTATTATCGTAATAACATCATTCATCTGTTGGTGGTTCCTTCGCTGATCGCTGCTTGTTTGTTGCGTAAAGAGGCTTGCACTCGAAATGATGTTGTTTGTGTGATTAATGACTTCTATCCACTGCTTCAAGCCGAATTATTTATGGGTATTGAAGATCCTAAGGTCTACGCGAATAGCATCTTAGATATCTTTGTTGCGCAGGGATTGGTGGTTGAAAATGGTCATTTTGAAGTTGCTGATGACAAAGTGAATCAGTTGCTATTACTGTCCGGCACCATCGACGAAACGATGCAACGTTACGCTATCTTATTTAACTTGTTAGCGGTAAAACCTAACATGGAACGCTCTGAGTTAGAGCGCGATAGTCATCGCCTTGCACAAAGGCTGGGAGCACTTCACGGTATTACCGCCCCGGAGTTCTACGACAAGAAGCTATACGCTACGCTAAGCGTTAAATTAAAAGAGTTAGGTCATCTAACCGATAGCGAAGGCTGTAGTGATATCAAACGTATAAAAGATAGAGCTAATTTGCTACTGCGTTCATCAGTTAGACAGACGATTGTTGATAGCGTTAATGCGGAGCAAAAAGATTAAATGGCAAATCATATGAATGCGGCCAAAAACAAGGCCGAAGGAAAATCACTATTAGGCGGCGCAATGATTATTGCGGGCACGACCGTTGGCGCGGGCATGTTCTCCTTACCTGTAGTGGGCGCAGGCATGTGGTTTGGTTACTCAATGTTAATGTTGGTAGGCATATGGTTTTGTATGTTGGTGTCTGGTTTAATGTTGCTAGAGACTAACCTGCATTTTGAACCAGGCTCTAGTTTCGACACATTAACTAAAACCACCCTTGGTCAATTTTGGCGCATCGTTAATGGGCTTTCCATTGCCTTTGTTTTATATATTCTGACTTATGCTTATATAAGTGGTGGCAGTTCAATCGTTAACCATAGTCTAGAAGGTATCGGTATTAGCTTACCGCAAAGTGTTGCCGGACTGGTGTTTGCTGCGGTATTGGCCACCATCGTTATCATCAGCACTAAAGCCGTAGATAGAATCACCACTATTATGCTTGGCGGCATGATCATTACCTTTTTCTTGGCCGTCGGTAATTTATTGATAGATGTCGATACTACTAAGCTGTTTGTGCCTGATGGTGAAACAAGTTATGCGCCATACCTATTGGCGGCACTGCCTTTTGGTTTAGCCAGTTTTGGTTACCACGGCAACGTTCCTAGCTTAGTTAAGTACTACGGCAATCAGCCAAAGACCATTATTAAGGCTTTGTTCATCGGTACCTTTATTGCTTTGGTCATTTATAGCTGCTGGTTAGTGGCAACTATGGGTAACATTCCTCGTAGTCAATTTGTCGATATCATTGCTCAAGGCGGTAATATGGGCGTATTGGTCGGCGCATTGTCTGAGGTGATCGCTAGTAACTGGTTAAACACCATGTTAACTCTCTTTGCTAACTTGGCTGTGGCTTCATCTTTCCTAGGCGTGACCTTAGGTTTATTTGATTACCTTGCTGATCTATTTGGTTTTGATGAATCTCGCCAAGGTCGCTTAAAAACAGCTGCAGTGACATTTATCCCTCCGACTATTTTAGGTATTTTATTCCCGAATGGCTTCCTTATTGCGATTGGTTTTGCAGCGTTAGCGGCAACCATTTGGGCGGCTATCGTGCCAGCTATGATGGCTTATAAGTCGCGTAAGATCTTTGCTGATAGCGAAGGTTTTAGAGTGCCTGGTGGCACGCCATTGATCGCAGTGGTTATTGTATTTGGTATTGTTACCGGCGCTTGTCATTTGCTCGCTATGGCTGGTATTTTGCCTGTTTACGGTTAAATGCTCTAAGTAAACCAATTGAATTTAAGCCTCTTTCTAAAGAGGCTTTTTGCTATTTAGGTTAAGTGACTTTAAGTACTGTGTTGGAGTTTGCTGTCTGAACCGCCTAAAAGAGCGACTAAAACTATGAGCATTGGCATAGCTTAGCCTTGCGGCAATATCGGTTATATCCCTTCCTTCAAGCATATATTTTATCGCCAAATTACACAGTATAAAGCTAGATAGATCAGTAAAGCTAAAACCTACCTTTTGCAAATGTCGCTGCAGTTGCTGCCGTGATACACCAAACAATGCCGCTACAGAGACTACGCTAGGTAGGTTGTAATAGCGTGAGTAATTGATCATCTCATAAAGCACTTTTGGAGTGTCATTGGGCTGCGGCATATTGAGATAATTCTCTAACTGAGCCAAAGAAAGTGAAGTGGCTAGGTTGTCGTATACAAATCCGTCGCTGGGTGTTGAAAAGATGAGATCGTTATTATCTAACCATAACTCGGTTTGCGGTGCATTCCATGATACAGGGCAGTTGAAGAGGGCTTCGGTGTCCTTCTGCTGTATTGGGGGGCCACTGAGGCTGAGCTTTCGCGGTGAATATTGTGAACCAGAGAAATGCTTGATGGCATTTAAAAGTGTAATCGCGACTCGCAGTGAGTCATGAGACCGAGCTCTGCCTTTGACAAACGGATTGTTATAACACCACTTAAAAATTTTTCCTGATTGGATTGGATAGTAGCTAGCGCCTGATTGGAAGCTACAGATACCGTGATTGATGCGTCGAAAACTGATGATTAGATCGGGAGCGGATAGAAACCAATCTCCAGGCATTTTTAAGGCTGACAAACTAAGGTAGCTATGAATTTTGACCATGTAGTCAGCCTCACCTGTCAGCTCCTCAATTTGGGTAAACCACTTAGAAACCTCGGTAAAAGGGATGAGCGACATAGGTTCTTGCAAAAGTGTTTCAGGGATCAAAAGTTGATCGGCTGTGATTCCATAGCAAGCTTTTACACCGCTCAACACTGGGGCAATGTAACAGCAACGGATAAAGGCTGTTTCTAGCATTGGAATGACCTCTCTTTCAATTTTATTACCTAATCGAATCATATAATCGACCTTAAGGATATATCAAGGTAATTATACTTGTTGTTGAGTTCAGACTAGGCAAAATGTATTCCCCCTAAATTTGAGTGAGTTTAAGACATTATGAGTTTATTCAGTATGCCATTTGTCGATACTGGTGTTGATACCGCCTTACATGGCATTGCTGCTGTGGTCATGGTCACAACTGTTGCGGCCGCTGTTTTCGGTTTTTGGAAAATTCATGAGCTACCGATTAATAAAGCGCATAAGAAACAGCATCAACAGATAGGACTAATTACTGCGCTTACCTGGATTGGATTTGTTTGGCATTGGGTGTGGGTGTTGGCGGTCATTGTCGCTTTTGTCGATAGCGAAAAAGCTCTGCGTCGAGTCAGAGATATCTGGCGCGAGAAAGAGACAGTAACTGAGCCAAACGTTATGAAAGAGGAGCTATAAATGCTGGAAGGATTAGCGGTATGGGCATTGTTTATCTATCTCCTCCGTTTAGTCGGTATGCCTTGGAATACCTACAGTAAAAGTTTTGCCTATTTAGGTGGCACGGGTTGGCTGATGTTTGTTTGGGTTGGATTACTTAACTACACACCGATGGATCTTTCTGGCGGCTCATTAGTGCAATCTCCACATATTCAATTGCGACCTGCGAATAGTCAGATACGAGGCAAAGTTGAAAATATCTATATTAAGCCAAATCAACAGGTAGAGGCTGGGCAGCTCATTTACGATTTAGATGCCGAACCTTACCAGATAGCTTTGAACAAGGCGCTTGTGGCGCAAGCTACCGCTAAAGTTAATCTCTCTCTGGCGACTGAAGATGTAAAGCTGGCACTCAAGCAGCATGATGTATCGATTGCTGATGTCAGTATAAGTAAAAACCAACTTCACGCAGCCAGTAAAGATCTGGCGTGGAAGCAGAAAACACTCGCCCGTTATATTGAGCAGAATAGAGTTGTTCCCGATACCATTACTAAGAGCTTGCTTGATGAGCAGCAAACCTTGGTCGATCTTGCTTTGGCGCAAGTGAGTACTTATTCAACTCAAATTGAAAAAGCGCAGATGGCTGAAAATACAGCAGTGCTCAATATTACTAAATCACGCCTTGCAGTTAAAAGTCGCCAGTCAGATTTAAACAGTGAGCATGAGAATGTCGCACAGGCACAGTGGAATTTAGATAATACTAAGGTTTATGCTCCCACTGATGGTTACGTGACAAACTTTATAATGCGTGAAGGTCAGTATGTGGGTGTATTACCGCGTATACAGATGTACACCAATGAAAAGTACGTGTTAATGCGGGTTAACCATCAAGCCATTCGCAATGTGCAAGTTGGGCAAATGGCAGAGTTTGCTTCAGCTGTCTATCCTGGAAAAGTCTTTAGCGCTGAAGTTGAAGGAATTATTGAAGCGACTGGTGAAGCACAAGGGCGCTTATTAGCGGTGGACGATAATGTTAGGCAGACGACTGGCCAGAATCTTAATAATAAACATCACTTTGTCAGGCTTAAACTGACTGAAGCCGATAGTTATGACATTCCAGTGGGTTCGGTTGGACTGGCTTGGATATCTGGTAGCAAACCCGTAGAATTTTTAGCTTTTTTGGATGTCATTCGTGGCATCGTTATCAGAATGAAATCGCAGATTTACTATTTCTATTCAATCTAGTACTACTGTCCATGCTAGCGGTTAGCCACTGCTAGCATGTTATGTCCCCGTTCTAGCTGAAGATGCAGGATTCAGTGAGAGTTTAATGGACTTTAATGCTCGTTATTAAACAAAAACTCGATTTCGGCCGTTCTTTTTGGCTATGTATAACGCTTTATCAGCTAATTTCAGCGTTTGAGCGAATGTTAGCTGTCCATGGTGTTCTGCCACGCCAATAGAGATGGTGACATTAACGGTGGTACTGCGGTTTTCTTCGTTAATTTTTCGGTCTGATTTATTGCTGTTTTTACGCAGTTCATTTCTAAGTACAATATCATAATCACGAATTTTGCATCTGAGATCATCAAGATAAGGCAGGATCATTTCGACATCTTTATTGGGGAAAACAATTGTAAACTCCTCCCCCCCATAGCGATAGACTTTGCCATTTCCTTTTACCTTAGTCAGTTTACTCGCGATTAGCTGTAGTACTTGATCGCCAACATCATGACCATAGGTATCATTAAAGTTTTTGAAATGATCAATATCCACCATTGCTACGCTGTAATGGCTATTGAGTGAAAGAGCCATCGTATTGAGTGCACGGCGAGAAGAAAGGCCGGTTAAGTCATCGCGATAGGCCAAATGGTAAGACTCTGCTATGACCACACAGATGTAAGCCGTTGCTAAAAGACAGAGCAGTAACGGCAGTGGTAGTCCATTAGGTACATAGTAAATAAACAGCCAAGTAAACAGGGTTACTACCAGCACCGAGTCGATAAGGCTCGCTCTCCAAACCGCATATATACATACAATAATGCTAGATATTCCGATGGGAATATACAAAGGTGTAAGTAAATTGATTGCTGGAGGGACATCTAAACTAGTCGGTGAGCCAATTGTTAAAGTGAGCATTTGCCATGTAGCACCTATGGCTACACACAACACAATCCCGCCGACAGTTTTAATCGTATGGAACGAAAATAGGGCTCTATCTCTACTGATGGAGAACAAGCCGATAATCAATGAACCTGATAGAAAGATTTGGTTGCGGATATTGACGGCCAAACCATCAAGGATTAAGCCTTGTTCGTAGGCGTAATAAGTAAGTAGGAGTGCAGCTAAAATACTGATTCTAGTATGATTGAACTGCAGCGAAAGAATGATCGCTACTGGGAAAAGGTAGTAGGGCAGCTCAATAATGCTGGGCAGCCAAACATGCCACACTTCTTTAAAGTGTTGAGCGGCTGCGATACCGATAAATGTCAGTAATACAGGGATAAAAATATAGCGAAAACTACGTGTTAATGCTGACACTGCTCTCTTCCCTGATAGATAGATGAACAATATTATAGTTGATGGTGGCTATTTTTATGGGCTTTAAGCTAAAAGGTTGGACAGAAGCACTATATGGGTCTTAACTCAATTGATTCGTTTGGAGTTGCCAATACACAGGTAATAGGATTGATTATGAAGGTAGAACAGTATTTTCAAGGGCAGCCTTGCTGGGTTGAGTTGGCATCGCTAGATGTTGAAGCAAGTAAGCACTTTTATCATGCTCTGTTTACTTGGGATATTGTTGATATGCCTATCCCACAAGGTACCTATAGCATGTTTAATCTAGACGGTGATGATTTAGGTGCCATGTATCAACTGCCTGAAGAGATGGTAACAGCGGGTGATAAAAGTCATTGGCTAATCTATTTTGCTGTAGAAAGCCTTGAAAATAGCTTAGTTGATGTTACAGGAGCTGGCGGCACAATTGTACTAGGCCCACACGATGTTGGTGAGGCCGGTAGAATGGCAGTCATTAAAGATTTAGAGGGAGCCAAGTTTGCACTGTGGCAGGCTAAAAACCACATTGGAGCAAGGCGAGCTACAGAGGCGGGGAGTTTATGTTGGGTTGAACTCGCTTGTAGAAAAACGCAGGCGGCTAAGTCATTTTACTGCCATGTATTAGGCTGGGGCGCACGCAAAGCTGACATGGATAGCGTCGAGTACACTGAGTGGCAAGTGGGTAACCAAGATATTGGTGGCATGATGAAAATGAATGCAGAGTGGGGTGACATGCCAGCTCACTGGATGAGTTATTTTACAGTTGATGATTGCGATGCCAAAGTGGCAAAAGTGGCAGAGCTTGGGGGCTCAGTGTGCGTACCGCCAACAGATATTGCCAATGTCGGTCGCTTTGCTGTGGTGAACGACCCCGCAGGTGCCGTTTTTTCGATTATTGAATTGAAGCTTATTTAATGATGTATATGCTGTTTAGTTGTAAGTATTTGCTATTTTGTGTTGTTTTTGTTGTGCTATTTGGTTAATTTCCTTTGTGCTTTAAGTTATGCCTAAGAGAATTTCTCTCTTGGTGAGTAAATATAATTAATTAGGAAAATTACCAATGGTAAGGAAATGGATTAGCTTGTTGTTGCCTATTGTACTGGTTGGCTTAATGGGATGTGCATCGACTAGTGACTCAGAAAGTGGAACCGAAACAGTTAAAAAAGCTAAAAAAACTTGCCAGCAAGCAAGGTCTACAGGTTCAAGGTTAAATCGCTGTAATTAGAGATTGCATTAACTATAAAGCGCTGTGTTTAGCAGTGCTTTTTACTTTAAGTCTCACAAGGTCTGGATAACAACGCTAAAAATTGTTTTTTGTTGAAGCATTACATCCATGATGATCTCAGTGTGCTCCTCTATATATTGATATTTTAGTGAAAAATAGATAGATACTTGCGACATGGCTTTCACTGCTAAATACGCTTGACCAGATATTAAAGCATTGTTAGTCCGTAAAGGATTGGCCGTTTTTAGCCATATATTTTACTGTTAAGTTAAGTGAACGTTATCGGCTGATGGTTTTTGTGAATGTTGTTTCATATTGTATCGCTTTTGCGCTATTTCCCGCCCTAATTGTTAAGCTAAAATTTTATTGATAATAAATGCTATTTATTCCTTATCCCTTGCTTTATAAACGTTTATTTCCATTTTAGACCCTGGTTGCTATTACCTATGGTTAACTTGTAGATACACTTGTTAGGTGCTTGTTGTGGTTATTGGTGCTATCAGTTTTTTTACAAATTGTTGTTCGCTATCTACTCTGATATTTTTGTTGCTGCAGTCATAACAATAAGGGAAGCGGTGCTGTATGGAAAACAAAATAGTTAGCCAATTAAAGTGGATGAGTTTGTCATTATCAGTGGTAATACTGAGTGCTTGTGGCACGACTAACGATAGTGTGGATGGTGCTGAATCAACGGCAAATACCAACAAAGATAAAGGATATCGTTGTGAAAAGATCACTGTCACCGGTTCTCGAATGCCTGTGCGTAAATGTACCACTCAAGCACAAAGAGATAGAGATGAAAGAGAGGCACAGCGATTACTGAGTTCTGGTCGTGTAGCCAGCGAAGCAGGCGGTTAAGAAAATTAGCTAATAGATTGTACGGTGTTAATTCATCCGCCGTACAACCTATTGCTAATACTATATTTATTGACTGTTGTATTTATCTATTTTCTAGCTTGCGTCCATAGATCAGCAAGTAGATTGCGGGGATCACAAACAACGACAATATTGGTGCAGTGACCATTCCACCAACCATAGGCGCAGCAATTTTCTGCATTACTTCATTACCCGTCCCGCTGCCCCACATAATCGGCAACAGACCAAAGAAGATCGTCGCTACCGTCATCGCTTTAGGACGAATACGCATCACGGCGCCATGGATTAATGCTTCGCTTAAGTCGTTACGGTTATTGTAGTTACCAGCCTGTTTACGGTCTTTGATACTGTTGTTCAAATAAACCTGCATCACCACACCAAACTCAGCTGCTACGCCTGCGAGCGCGATCATACCGACAGATACCGCTACCGAAAAGTTGAAGTCTAAGAAGTATAGTAACCAAGCGCTACCCACAAGGGAGAAAGGCAGACTTAGCATAATGACAGATGCTTGAATAAATGAGCTAAAGGTCATCATCAACAGCATGAAAATAACGGCTAGCATCAGCGGCACCACTAACTGCATTTTAGCTTCTACTCGTTGCATATATTCATACTGACCGGCAAAACTGTAGCTATAACGAGCGGGCAGCTGGATCTCTCTGTCTAGCGCCGCCCTTGCTGTGGTGATGTACTCACCAATAGAAGTATTTTCTAGGTCAACAAACACCCAACTGATCAAGCGGCCATTCTCACTAGCAAGCATAGGTGCGCCGTCACTTACGCTAATGCTGGCCAGATTGCCTAAGGGTAAATACTTACCCGTTTTTGTCAGTACAGGAAGATCGCGCAGTTTCTCTAGGCTATCGCGTAACTCACGCGGGTAGCGGATGTTGATTGGGTAGCGCTCTTGCCCTTGAATAGACTGACCAACTTGCATACCGCCAATCGCCATTTGCACCACGTCTTGGATATCTTTGAGTGTCATGCCATAGCGAGCCGCGTTTTTAAGGTTTGGCTCAATATCAATATAACGCCCGCCGCTGGTGCGTTGGGCAAATGCCGATGCTGTTCCAGGCAGTTTACTGACAACCGCTTCAATCTCAGTGCCAATTCGTTGCAGTTCATCGATATCTGCACCGGATATCTTGATGCCAACCGGCGTTCTTACCCCTGTTGAGAGCATGTCGATACGGGTTTTGATCGGTTGCACCCACGCATTAGTCATACCGGGAACTTTCACCGTTTGCTGCAGTTCGCCAATAATCCCTTCAAGGGTCATGCCTTCACGCCAAGTATCGCGTGGGTTAAGCATGATCGTGGTTTCAAGCATGGTCAGTGGTGCAGGATCCGTTGCGGTCATCGCGCGGCCAACTTTACCAAATACCCGCTTAACTTCTGGTACTGTTTTAATGAGTCGGTCAGTTTGCTGCAAGATCTCAGCGGCCTTACCTGCACTAACACTGGGTAAGGTCGTCGGCATATATAGCAAGTCGCCCTCTTCAAGCTCAGGCATAAACTCACTGCCCATCTTTGTCATCGGGTAAATGGCACTACCAAGGGTAATTAGCGCCAATAGAATGGTGATTTTAGGAAAGCGCAGTACCAAACGCAGCAGTGGCTCATAGATGGCGATTAACACCCGACTGATTGGATTTTTTCTCTCATCGGGGATCTTACCGCGCACAAAATAACCCATTAATACGGGGATTAAAGTGATCGCTAAGATCGCACTGGCTGCCATGGCAAAGGTCTTGGTAAAGGCCAGCGGATGAAATAAACGTCCCTCTTGCGCTTCAAGCGCAAATACCGGTACAAAACTGAGTGTGATGATGAGCAGGCTGAAAAACAGTGCTGGGCCTACCTCAACGGATGCTTTACGTACCAACTCCCAATGGGCGTCGCCAGTGGGGGCGGCGCCGTTATGTTTTTCGCGATAATGCTCTAAGTGTTTATGGGTGTTTTCTACCATTACAATGGCGGCATCAACCACAGCGCCAATCGCAATCGCTATCCCCCCTAGGCTCATAATATTGGCGTTAACACCAATAATGTTCATCACGATAAAGCTGATCAAGATGGAGATTGGCAATGAGATAATAGCCACTAACGTTGAGCGAGCATGCAGTAGGAAGATAAGGCAGATAATGCCGACCACTAGCATCTCCTCTAGGACTTTATGCTTGAGGTTATCGACTGAGTTAAGGATAAGCTCTGAGCGATCGTAAGTGATCACTAACTCAACTCCATCAGGCAAGCCATTTTCAATCTCTTTAAGCTTCTCTTTAACGTTATTGATGGTGGCAAGGGCGTTTTCGCCATAACGCATCACCACAATGCCGCCGACAACTTCGCCTTCACCGTCTAATTCGGCGATACCACGGCGTGCCGCAGGGCCTGTTCGCAGTTGCGCTACGTCTTTCATTAGCACCGGAATACCAGATTCAGACACTATGCCCAGCGGGATCTCTTCAAAGTCGGCCAAGGTTTGACGATAACCCGCAGAGGTGATCATATATTCAGCTTCTGCCATCTCAATAACAGAGCCACCAGTTGAACTATTGGAGTTATCTAAGGCATTTTTAACCGTCATCAAATCGATTTGATATAGGGCTAATTTATGCGGGTCGACAATGATCTGATACGACTGCTCCATGCCGCCAATAGTGGCAATTTCAGACACACCCTCGACACTTTGCAGCTCCAGCTTTAAGAACCAATCCTGCAGCGAGCGCAGTTGGGCTAGATCATGCTGACCTTTACGGTCAACCAACGCATATTGAAATACCCAACCAACGCCCGAGGCATCAGGCCCAAGCGTCGGGGTGACACTGGCTGGCAGTTGCCCTTGAGTTTGTGATAAATACTCTAATACTCGAGAACGAGCCCAATAGATATCGGTGCCATCTTCAAAAATGATGTACACATACGAGTCACCAAACATGGAGAAGCCGCGAACCGTTTTAGCGCCGGGTACTGCGAGCATTGCAGTCGATAGCGGGTAGGTGATCTGGTCTTCTACCAGCTGTGGTGCTTGGCCTGGGTATGAGGTTTTTACAATCACTTGTACGTCAGACAAGTCTGGCAGGGCATCCAGCGGTGTCATGCGCATGGCTTGATAGCCGATTAAGGCGATGACGGCAGTGAGTACTAACACCATGACGCGCTGTCTAATGGAAGCGCTAATAATTTTTTCTAACATTATCGCCTCCGATTAGTGGTTTGCGTGTGGGTCACTAGCAGTATTTTCACTGCTATTGCTACCACTTAAGCGCTGTAAGCTACCTTGGATACTCGCTTCTGAATCAAGTAGGAACTGACCCGAAACAATCACCTTATCACCTGCGTTAAGACCTTCAGTTATTTCAGCTTTTCCTTGCGCTATCATACCGACCTTGACCGATACCGAGGCAAACTTATTATCGTCACGCTGCACCACCACGCGGTTTTCTCGACCTGTTAAAATGAGTGCTTCAGTTGGGATCGATAATACATCTCGTTGGGGGCCGCCAAACAGCTTCACATCAACTAAGGTACCGGGTTTGAGTAGCTTTCCTGGGTTGTCTAGCTTCACCCGTACTCGCATAGCACGTGAGACGGGGTCGAGTTCTGGGTAGATATAATCAATGGTCGACTCTAAATCGAACAGTCCTTGTGCAGCAGAGGTAACTTCTACTGGTCGACCTTGTTCGAGCCAGCTTTGTTCGTTTTCAAATACATCGGCAATCACCCAAACACTGCTTAGATCCACAATTTCAAATAGTGTATTTCCGGGCTCGACATACATGCCATGACGAACCGATAACTGACTGACAAAACCATCTTGCTCGGCATAGTAAGGGACACGATAGATAGTCTCGCCAGTGCGTTCTAGTTGCTTAATGGTTGATGAGCTAACACCTAGCAGCTCTAAACGTAACCGTGCTTTACGTAACAATCCAGCGCCGCGATTTTTGTCTTGTTTGAGATAATCGACCGCCTGCATGTAATCGTCTTGAGCATTGATGAGTTCTGGTGAATACAGTTCATATAACAATTGCCCTTTCTTTACTCGCTGACCAACGGTATGCACCATTAGCGTTTCTAACCAGCCGCTAACACGAGTGTGAGCATGTCCTATGGCATTTTCATTGTATTCAACCGTGCCGATGGTTTTGACTAGCTTCCATAGAGTGCCTTTAGTGACTTGTTCGCTGCGCATACCTAAGGCTTGCTGCATACCACCAGAGACGCCAACAACGACCTCCTCAGTTGCAGCACCAACATTGACTTTCTCTAAGTTCATGCCGCAAATAGGGCAGGTGCCTGGAACGTCTGAGACCACATGTGGATGCATTGGGCAGACATATTTTACATTGCCATCGCCACTGCTTTGAGCCGCTGGGATTAATGTTGGTTTTGGCTGACTTAATAGCTGTTCAGCTTTGCTCTGAGGCTCTGATTGGTTTGTGAGCTCTGTTGCTGAATGGTTGTGACCTGCATGCTCGTCTATTTGGTTCTCTTCCTCCTCTTCCTTAACGAGGAACATGTTACATTTTGGGCAACGATCCGGTTCGTGACTGGTCACTTCTGGGTGCATAGGGCAGTAGTAATCTTTATCTGCCACTCGTTTTGCCTGACCATCTGGTGAAGATGTGTCTAGCTGCTCATCTTTAACAAGGAACATATTACATTTTGCACAGCGTCCCGGCTCATGGCTGGTTTCTTCGGGATGCATCGGACAATAGTAGTGTGAATCCTGTAGCTGGCTTTCTGTAGTTGCAGCTGATTGATGCTCTTGGCTGTAGCCAGCAATAGGCGCAGTTACAAGCAATAAGCTCAGGGCACAGACGACTGCATTGCTGCGAAACTTTGTTACGTTGAATAAACTCATAATGCCTTATCTCCACCCTTATTTAGTGATGCATGTGACTCTTTTTATCTGCACTATCGCTATTGGCAATAGGCATTAAGTCCATACCGCACTTAGGGCAGCTATCACCCTCTTTCCCTGTTATCGCTGGATTCATTGGGCACGCATGGGTATCGGCGCTCATCTTATGATGCTCACCTTTACCTTTGTGGGGGCATGAATCACAGCTCTTTCCGTTAGCTTCCATCGCTTGAAGTTCCATTCCGCATTTTGGGCAGCTATCACCCGCTTTGCCGGTAATGGCTGGATTCATTGGACACGCATGGGTATCGGCGTTCATCTTATGATGAGCATGCTTGCCTTTATTTGGGCACGAATCACATTGATGCTCTGCTGACTTCACTGCTTGTAAATCCATACCACATTTGGGGCATGATTCGCTTTGATTGCCAGTCACTTCAGGATGCATTGGGCAGGCATAACTTTGGTTCTGCTCAGTGCCATGATGATGCGCATGAGCGGATACCGTCGGTGCCCAGGATAAAAATAAAAAGGTAGTTAATACCATACTAATAAAGGTTTTCATAACTCAACTCCATCAAAGAGATGGCCGAATGCTGTAAGTGCTAGCGCACAGAACAATTAACGGCGTAAATAATTGCTTAATAAGAATAAATAACGTTGTTAGATTTAGAGACTGCTAGTCTCGGGTTACGCTATTGGAGGTCTTAAATCTTGCGGCAATGAAATAGAGTGGAAATGAGGCATTGGAGTGGCCATTGCAATATCGGAGGTGTTGCTGCCAGGCCATGACAACACACTAAACAGAGTACCTGTTACTGAAATAACCAAGCAGTGGTTACAATCGCTCTGGCATGATCCTTTGCCGTTGCAGCAATTCTTAGAGTTGCCGGGAAGCATTTGCATAGTCTCGTCAGAATCGCAGCAATGAGTATCGCTATCCATTTGCATCTGGTGGCATTCAGCCCCATCTTGCATGCTCATCATTGGCATTTCGTCTGCCATAGCACTGGGTACCATCAAAGAGCCATTAGTCAGCATTAGCTGGCTCAACAATGCGAGCAGCGTAAAGGCTAATAATGTATGACGGCGTAGTATGCTAAGCATGATTATTCCAATTGATGAACCCGTTAAGTCTAACACAGCATTGAAGTTACACATTGATAAAGTTCACAAAATGACTTTATCAATGTGTGAATAGCCTTACAGGTTAATTGCTACTTTGACAGTAATAGCTTTGTCATCAATTGGCTGTGGGTCATTAGCGCCACTTGCTTTTCGCTGCCGCCTTCATCCGTTAGTTTGATAAAAGGTGAGTTGATAAACTGATAAGCATCCTCTTCTGAAAGGATCTTAGGTGTGATTGCTTTATAGTTCGCCGCCATTTCTAAGTCGATGTAAAGATATAAGGGCTCAGAACGCACCCAACTAGAGTCATCTGCGTTGGATTCAAACAGGTCGCGATACTGCAGTTCAATTAAGTTCTGACCGTTATCTAGCTGCAGATAGCGACCGTCTACATTGTTTAGGCCGTTGACACCGATGACTTCAAGTGATTCTGGAAATGAAACCGAAGCAGCGACGCTGCTAAAGCTTGCAATAGATAGTGCAATAACGCTGATTAATTTTTTCATAATAAACTCCAAACAAATCCAATAACCATAGGGACCTATGGAAAAAATACTAAAGTGATATTTTGTTAAAACGCGAGTATTTGAGGCTACGCTTGAAGTGCTATTGGTGGGGGATTGACTAAAGAGTGCTCTGCCGTTTGCGGAGACCAAAATATGCTTTGCACGCTCTGTGCTACCGCGGGAGATGTAATGTTTATTTGCATTTGTTCGATAATTGCAGGTGTAGAAACGCACTGTGATACGCAATCTCCAGCACCTAAGATTTCACACAGAGCATCACAATCAACCACGCTGGCGTTGATATTAACTGTGCTACTAGCGCAGCTACTTGAATCTTGATCTGCATACTCCGAAGAGTGAAAAGGTATCGAGTCTACAGACTGATTTATTGGTTGCTGCTGAACATGGTGTTGAGCATGAGAACTGGCATGCAAAAATTTAGGCATCGCCATCGCTGGAGCAAGCAAAAATTGCCCTACCAGTGAGATGAGTAATGCTAAATATGCAAACCGCTTGTACATGTTCAACGCGTCCAAATTAAAGTGTTGTGATCAGATAGACCTAAGTTTTAAGCAATTAGTTTCAAGTAATTAATATTTTTTTAGATATTCGTCATAACAGCGACACAATTTAACATATCAAAAAAAATCATTAATTTAGTCTTAAATATCGAACTATCAATCTGATACATGGTAATCCTTGCGATAAACAAGGCTTTAAGCTAGCTTTAGTAAAAGCGCATATATATTGAGCGAATTTTGATTCTGATAATAGAGTTGGAGCCATGTCTCATTTTACGCTTTTAGTTCCAGATCAATGAGTAATAATTGGTTTATAATGACCGCATAAATAGCGATGAAGTAAAACTTACATCGATATAAAAATTAAACTTTGGAGATGTGTGATGAACTGGCGAGCACTTTTTAAACCCAGCGCAAAAATTTCGATTCTGGCATTATTAGTCGTCGGTATCGTAGTCGGTGTAGTAGGTTACTTTGCTACACAACAAACTTTACATGCAACAAGTACAGATGAGTTCTGTATGAGCTGTCATAGCAACCATTCATTGAAAGATGAAGTACTTGCTTCTGCTCATGGCGGAGGCCGCGCAGGTGTAACGGTTCAGTGTCAAGACTGTCACTTACCGCACAACCCAGTTAAATACCTAGTTAAGAAGATCATCGTATCTAAAGATCTATACGGTTACTTAACTATCGACGGTTTCAACACTCAAGAGTGGTTGGATGAGAACCGTAAAGAACAAGCTGACCTAGCACTTAAGTACTTCAAAGCTAACGACTCAGCTAACTGTCAGCACTGTCACACTCGTATTTACGAGAACCAACCTGACACAATGAAGAAGATGGCGAAGAGAATGCACGCTAACAACTTCAAGAAAGACGAAGACAAGCGTAAGACTTGTGTCGACTGTCATAAAGGTGTTGCTCACGTTTACCCAAAAGGTAAGTAATAAGCAGCGTCTTCTAGCTGCGAGCGGGATGAGACGCTCGTAGCTAACTTAAAGCCCCAAGTTCATTGTGAACTTGGGGCTTTTTTGTGGCTGACGTTTAGGGATACCGTTAAAGCGGAAAAAGCAGATAAGGCTGAGATGATACGAGCTAAGAAGGCAAAAGCAGGTTCTAGCAAAAGCTAACAAAGATCCTAGGAAAGCTAAAAATAAAGCAGGTATAGAGTTAAGACGGGTAACAACTGATAAAAGAAAAATATAAAACATCAAAACGGCATTCATAATTTGAATTAAAATTATGTGGCGCTATTCATCCTACCTAGCACCTAGCACCTA